>JAGVYD010000013.1 GCA_018303405.1 Candidatus Woesearchaeota archaeon
ATGTAAGGTCAAGGCACATAAGAACGCAGGCAGCTGAGCTGTTTTGTAGGCTGATAGCCTACAACATCGGCTATCGCCGATGGGATTTTCTACTAGGCCTGTGGCTGGTGCATTCACCAAATTTTTTTTGGATTCTTTGCATTGGTTCGCAAAACTATTTAAAACACTCATGATTTTTTCCTTCCATGGCAAAAGTTGTTGCTGTTATTGGTGCCCAATGGGGCGATGAGGGCAAGGGAAAGGTCATTGACCTTATGGCTGATAAATGCCCGGTTGTTGCAAGGGCAACAGGAGGCAATAATGCAGGCCACACAGTCGTCGTGGGCAAGGAAAAAACAGTCCTGCACCTTCTGCCGTCAGGAATTCTCCACTCTTCAACAGCATGCATCATCGGAAACGGCACAGTGATTGATCCCAAGGTTCTGCTGGGTGAAATCTCAGCATTGAAGGCCAAGGGAATTTCCATAACTCCAAGGAATCTGTTCATTAGTGACCGGGCGCATATAATCCTCCCAACCCACATTGCCTTGGACAGGGCGAGAGAGTCTGCTGCAGAGGCAACAGAGCACAAGATTGGCACAACCGGCCGGGGAATTGGGCCGGCATATGCTGACAAGGCAAGCCGGACAGGAATTCGCATGGCCGAGTTTGTTGACCCCGCAGTGTTCAGGGATTTGCTCAGGCGAAATGTTGATGAAAAAAATTTCATCCTCACGCAGCAATTTAAATCAGGGGCAATTGATTTTGAAGCTGTTTTCAAGGAATACACTAAATATGCAAAGGAGCTTAAGCCATTTGTCACTGATACATCTGTTTTGATAAATGGGCACGCGGCACAGCAGAAAGACATTCTGCTTGAAGGGGCGCAGGGAGCCATGCTTGACATTGACCATGGAACATATCCCTATGTAACCTCGTCCAATGCAGGGATAGGAGGCATTTGCTCTGGCCTGGGGATAAGCCCGCGAATTATCACTGAAATTATTGGCGTGACAAAAGCTTATGCAACAAGGGTCGGCAGCGGGCCCTTTCCAACTGAAATTAAGGATAAGGTCGGGGACAGGATAAGGGAAATTGGCCATGAGTTCGGCTCAACAACAGGCAGGCCGCGAAGGTGCGGCTGGCTTGATTTGGTTGCATTGCGCCATGCCATCCGGACAAATGGAATCACCTCATTGGCAATCACAAAGCTGGATGTTCTGACCGGCCTCAGCGCAATAAAAGTATGCACTTCTTACACAGTAAATGGAAAGAAATTGGAGAATTTTCCAGCAAAATCAAAAGATGCCGAGTCCATTGTTCCTGTCTACAGGGAATTCAAATCATGGAAAAAGGATATCTCATCAGTGAAGTCATTCGCTGGCCTGCCGCCTGAAGCCAAAGCCCTTGTTGATTTTATCCAAAAGGAGTCCGGCGCAAAGATAAGCATTGTTTCTGTTGGACCCGAGCGAACGCAGACTCTTGTTAATTAGCGCAAGAGCAGCCCAGCCCATTTTTTTGCCGGTAATTTATGCCATGCTGAAGTAGTGTCCCATCCCCGCAGGCGGGTCTTGTCGAATTCCTTTCCTATAAGCTTAGTAGAAAAGTTTACGTTTTGCCATCAATTCTGCGAGCATCTGGAAATAAGGCAGACAGCAGTTTTCAGAGTTCCATAGAGAAAACTGCCCTCGTGAATAAGATGCCCATGCGAGCCGATGGCAAAACCTGAGCCTTCAGGCGAAGTTTTCTGCTAAGCTTTCCTATAGAAAAATTTATATACTGGATTGAAATAAGTAAATGTTAATTTGTATGTTAATATATTATGATTATTAACAAACTACCTTTTTGATGTGAGGGATGTAAATGAAAAAAAAAGGTCAAGCCGCGTTGGAATTTTTAATGACTTATGGTTGGGCGATTCTTGTTGTTCTTGTTGTCATTGGCGCATTGGCATATTTCGGTGTGTTGAATCCGAGTTTCCTGCTTCCGGAGAAATGCACCATGGGCCCAGGTATCACCTGCAAGGATTTTAATGTTGACAGCACTACAGACAGAATAACACTCAGTCTGCTCAATGGTCTTGGGAAAGATATTGTATTTACAATGGTGAATGCAACAAGCTCCTTCACACCACAGGGATGCGGCAATTCTTCATCAGAGGTGTGGAATATAACCACAAGAAGTCCTCCAAACCTCATCTTCTCAGGTGAAGAGTTCTTTGTTGATATCACCTGCAGTAAAGGCGCTTTTGGCATTAATCCCACCAGCAGCAAGCAGCAATGGCGGGTATCACTGACATATTACCAGACCGAGAGCGGCCCGGCTTTTACGCATGTAGCTGAGGGCGAACTCACTGCCAGAGTGGACTAATCATTTTTAGCATTTTTTTAACTTTTGAATTGTTAAATAGGGATTATCATGGTAAAAAAAAGAGGCCAGGCAGCTTTAGAATTCTTAATGACTTATGGCTGGGCCATCTTGGTTGTCCTGGTGGTGATTGGCACACTGGCTTATTTTGGCGTGCTGAACCCAAGTTTCCTTCTCCCGGAGAAATGCACCCTGCAGCTTGGATTGTACTGCAAGGATCACAGGATTGACGCCGTTGACAAGTCTGTGAGGCTGATGCTCCAGAATGGCATTGGCCAGGGAATTATCATCACACGGCTGCGCGTTGCAGATGAAAAGGGCATTATCATGTGCGATTCCGGTGTTGGCAAGTTCACATCCGAGCTTACCAAGCCAACCTGCAATGGGGTTGACTGCTCAGGATGCGGCAACCTGGACCCTGCCAGCCTGTTCACAGCTCCGGATGACAGCTATGTCGGGTGCAATCCATTGGCCAATTACAGGAAAACTTTCAACGGCATGCCCGGCTGGCATCTTGAAAACACCTACGATTCCACCATAAAGATACCATGCGATAAAATGAGCCAGGCCGAGGGAAAGGCCAAGGTCAGGATGGATGTGGTTTATTTCTACGATGACAGCACCGCTGACTTTGAGCACACAATGCAGGGCGAGCTGCTTGCCAAGCTTGAGAAGCCTTTGGTATAAATACTTTAAAGCGCTTAATCATCAAATATTTATACTTCTTGCGCACCTTTGCACATTAGCCCGCAACGCAGGAATATTTGTTGCACAAATTCACCGCATTTGGCACAATGGCACGATCGCATCATAAAAAGAGGAAAAAGGCACCTGGTATCAATGCGCAGGTTTCCCTTGAGCATATCATGGTGGTAGCCATTGCCATGATTGTCCTTATTCCTGTTGTCTACCTTTTTTATTCCTATACCCAAAAGTCCACGGCAGAGGTAAATCTTGGCAGGATGTATACGATTGGCCGCAACATTGTGCACGACGCTGAATCCATCTATTATCTTGGGCCTCCTTCCAAGGTGACCCGGGAAGAAAACATGCCGGAAGGCGTGGTCAGCATCGAAATATTGCAGGACCCTTCTGTAACTGCATATGAGCTGGTTTTCCATTTGGCAGACGATAATTCAGTTGTCATCCCTGCCAATGTCCCGATAAATGGCACTTTCGGGGAGGAAAGCACTACAAAGGGGCTTAAGCTGATTGGCATACAGTCCATGGGCGGCTATGTCAATATAACTTTTGAATAAAGAAACTGCCACGCCCATCCACCAACAAAATGCACAATCAATCCTATGCGCATTATCAGGGCAAAAAACCACGCAATTTTGAGGCAAACAGGCGCGGGCAGTCTGCATTTGAGCTTGTAATGGTAACAGGCCTCATGCTCGTAGTATTCACCACATTCTTCATTGTAATCACCAATAGCAGCATTTCAGCCAAAAAAGAGCGCGACACTCAGATACTCAGGGAAATTTCGCTGTTGATATCTGATGAAATCATATTGGCATCATCCTCTGAGGATGGCTACACCCGCACTTTCGAGGTGCCAGTTTCCATCGATGGAATAAATTTCACCGCCGAGCTGCACTATGACAATGATATCAAGAACCATAGTGAAGTCATAATCAAGTCTGTAAACAACCCGATTGAAGTTGAAATTGTTGATATGGTGCAAAAGGATGTTGTGGGAACGATTGTCCAGGGCAGCAACACCATCCAAAAAAGGGACAATGTCGTGTGCCTGAATACCGCCGCATGCCCCTGATCTCCTGCGCTATGCGTGCACTGTGCGCTCATGCCTATCCTGGCAAGCGGATTATATATGAAGTGGATTATTGCCTGCCTGTTTTTGCCAAAGCCTGTTTTTGCCAAGCCAACCAAAAAAATATTAAAGCCTGCCATCTTTTGGGCTCAACAGCAGAGCATGTGGGTGCACCAGGGCCCAATATCCAGTCAATGTTGCATAAACCCTCACTACTGCCTGCCGAATGCCGGCATGCGATAAATGCAAACAGGCAATAATAAAATGACAAGAGACAGGACACTTAGCAGGAAAGCCCAAAACTGGGGCATGGATGTCATGATTGGGATTGGCATATTTGTTCTCGGCCTTGGCCTGTTCTTTTACATCGTTGACAAGAAATCTGATGATGACAATGTCAGCGAGCTGCTGAGGGAAACGGAAAAGATGTCCCAGGCAATGGTTGCCTCAGAAATCAACATCAACAACCCCTGCGCTTTCATCATCGGCAATAAAATCGACAAGCTAAAGCTTGAGCAATGCTCGCAGGATTACCCCTACAGCAAAATCCTGCTCGGAATCCGCAACGACTACTGCGTTTACTTTGTCGACAAGGACGGCAACCTGATAAATATCTCCGCAGTGACCAACAAGTACGGCATTGGGTTCGGGAGCACGGACATAAATTATACTGTGCTGGATGAATTCGGAATCCCGCAGGGCGCAGTGCCCTGCAGCACATAATCCATAACATTTAAAATCATGTACATATACAGTCCTTAATTGTGGCAGGATTGTCCGGTTTAATTTTGACAAAAGAGGCGCACGCATCCAATGGCCAAGAGGAAAAGGGCATCTAAAATGAAAAAAGGAAAAACAATCTCAAAAGCAAAGCCCCAAGTCTTGCCAGCTGCTGGCAAAGTAGCCAGGAAGCCTGGCCTGAAAACCCTGTTGAACCCCATCATAGTCAGCATCATTGCAGTCTACTTCCTGATATTGGCAATCTACGTGATAAACGTGGCGCCCAAGAAAGTCATGCAGGAAAGCCTTGAGACAGACAAGGCCATAATGCTCAAAAGCATTGAGGAGGCCACTAACCCGGACCTTGCCGGCCAGGCATCAGCGCAAAACGTCATCACTTTCATCGTTGGCCAGGAAGTGGACAAGGATAAGCTCCAGGAATTCGCGCAGACAAAATATTCAGACCTTAAAAAACAGCTTGGCCTGACCAATGACTTTTGCATCCATTTCGAGGACCAGGATGGCAACCTCATAGACATTTCAGAGCTGACTGGGAGGCGGGGGGCAGGCATAGGAAGCCCTGAGCTTGAGTTCAATGTCATTGATGACCGGGGCAATCCAATTGCTGTAATGACCTGCTAATCGAAAAGTATTTTAACCAGTTAATCATAATTTTTTAAAAAGAGGTGAAATATTGGGAGTCATAAGCAAATTAATGACAAAGAAACAATATGAGATTGCCCTTCCGCTATACTACTGCGCATTTGCGATTTTCTTCAATATTTTCGGCCTGGCATCAATGTTTGCCCGTGATACACGCTCAGCCATAATCTACCTGCTGTCAGTGCTTTTCATGGGAAATTTCCTCATGTTTGTCGGCTATCTCTACATCCTGCGCGATGTCAGGAAATGGGGATTTGAGTAAGAGTTTTGGATTTCCAATTTTCTCAGAATTTGGCCAAATGGTTTGTCAAAAGTACGCAGCACAATGTAGGCAAATGGGGGAGTTTCCTTATCCGGGCCTTTTCAGGGATTTTCCAGTTATGTGGTGGCCGAGGTTCTTGTAATTCATGAGGAGCAGCGATATCACTGCAATCCCAAAGCTTGTCCACAGCTCTCCCAATGGCCTTGAATAAAGTATGACGACAATCCTATAGACGGATAAAAGAAAAACAGCCGACGCAACCAGCTCAACCCAGTAATCAGCAACCTGTTTTTTAAGCCCCATGCTGCCAATGAATTCATCTTACTATATAAATTTTTTTTGGAAGAACACCAAAGCACGCCTGGCTTTATTTGAGGATTGTCCCAAATCCAATCAGCCTGAACCTTGTCCCAATCCTCCTTGAAATTGTGATTCTTGAGCTTTTCTCGGCGCAGACAGGAAGCTTCAGCTTGCAGTGTATCTGGTTTTTTCCCAGCTTGTCCACAATGCCGACAGTAGCTGCTGAATTGACATTAAGCATAAGGACTTCCCCCATCTTGATGGGCTCGACATTAAGCTCCTTCTCTGACCCAACAACCCTCTCCAACAGGTTGACGCCGAGATTGAACTCATACCACACCTCAGGAAGCTTGCCGACCTTTCCAACGACATTCCCAGTCAGCTTGTCAGACTTGACAATTGAAGGGTCGAGGCTTGTAAGCACCCCCATCGAGCCGCCAGGGCTGATTTCCTTGGCTTCCTTCCCGCCGGTCACAATGCTCATGATTGTTGTCTTTATCGGCTTCCATACCTTCTGGTTTTTTTCCTCGACCATCCTTCCAGGCCGAATCTCAATTTCGTCCCCTATCGTAAGCATGCCCTCTTTCAGCGTCCCGCCGAGGACGCCGCCTTTCAGGCCTTCTATGGCAGTGCCTGGCCTGTTGATGTCAAAGCTCCTCGCTACTAGCATGAGCGGGTCTTTTTTGCTGTCCCTGTTGGGAGTCTTGACGGTATCCTCGATCGCCTTGATCAGGAAGCCAATATTGATATTGTGCTGCGCTGTTATCGGCACAATGGGCACATTCTCATATCGCGTGCCCTTCAGGAATGCCTTAATCTGCTTAAAATTCCTGACCGCATCGTCCCTTGACACAAGGTCTATCTTATTCTGCACAACCACAACATTCTCCACGCCCACAATGTCCAGGGCCATCAGGTGTTCCTGTGTCTGCGGCTGCGGGCACCTTTCATTTGCGGCAATGACAAGCAGGGCACCGTCCATGATTGTTGTCCCGGCAAGCATGGTTGCCATAAGCGATTCGTGGCCTGGCGCATCCACGAAGCTGACTTTTCGTACAGCGACTGAATCTTTGCCGCAGTGCGGGCATTTTGCAGCTGTTGTGTAGCCTTCTGCATCATCTGTATCCGGGCATTTCCTGAAAACCGAATCAGCGTAACCAAGCCTTATCGTGATGCCCCTTTTGATTTCTTCAGAATGAGTGTCTGTCCACTTGCCGGAAAGCCTTTCCGTGAGCGTTGTCTTGCCGTGGTCAACATGCCCTACAAGCCCTATGTTTACTTCCGGCTGGCTGTTTTCAACGTCTGTGTGCTGCTTCTTCTTGACCATTTATTGCTTATCCTCTGGGGTTTTTTCCTCAGCCTTTTTCTCATGCTTGTGATGGTCGCCTTTCACATCCTTTCCAGCATGCTTTTCTACCTTTGCCTCGGCAGGTGCTTCCTTTGCTGGCGCAGCCTTTTCTTCCTTGGCATCCTCTGCTTTTTCAGCTTTTGGCTCCATGGGCTCCTTGCCCTGTTTTGTGACCTTGAGGTTGACTTGGGCTGTAAGGTCAAAAATTGTGTTCCCCGCAACCGACTTCCTTTTCCTGTCGCCGTATTCAATGTCGCGGACGCCGCTGCCTTTTGTGGAGAGAATCCTTTTTCTTGCTGTGCCGATGACATCCCTTCTCATCGGGAATCCGCAGTTGTCGCTTCCGCCTGTAATCATCATCTCATAGCCTGTCAGGCCGAACAATTCACCTTTGACAGTGTCGCCAATCTTCATCCCAAAAAGGTTCTTAGAATCAGGGTCCTTTAGTTCCTTCTGGTAACTTTTGCCCGTTTTAGGGTCAGATATTACAATTTTAAAATCAGCCATGCATATCATTCCTCCCGAGGACTGGACTCCAATGGAGCAGCCTCAGCGATACAAGGAAAAAACAAGCCCTTTAAAAAGGTTGGTGTATTTGCAAAAGCATGAATTTTCAAACCCTGACAAAAGTTGAGAGCGCACAGTTTTACCTGGACACGGCATTCAGGAACGGCCAGCAGGCTGCAGTGCGGTTCAAGCTCCAGAACAAGCCGAGCCGGGATAAGCCGAGGCTGGACAGGACAAAAAATATGGAGTATGCCAGGGTCACTGCCATCAAGAACAGCATGGTCAGCAGCCTGTCCACCATCTTAAAGTCATTCCCGGACATTTCCTCGCTGCCAACTTTCTACTATGAGCTTGTAAAAGTCACGCTGGATTACTACAGCCTGAAAAAATCCCTTGGCACCATGAACTGGGGCAGGGCAAAGGTTGAGGAGTTCTACAGGCAATACATCCCGAAAATCAGGTCTGCACGCGATTTCAGGCAGATGGAGGAATTCAGGAAGCAGTTTTTTGGCCGGGTCAGCAGCATATTTTACCAGATGGACAAGGCCTTCAAGTATCTTGAAAGCGCAAGAAAAACAATGAAGGAATACCCGACAGTCAAGACAGAGACAAAGACTGTGGTGCTTGCGGGGTTTCCAAATGTCGGCAAGACAACCTTATTGTTCCGCCTGACCGGCTCAAGGCCCGAGATTGCCAATTATGCATTTACCACAAAACGAATCAACATTTCCTATTTCAGGGAAGGCGATGAAAGGATCCAGGTGCTTGACACACCTGGCACTCTCAACAGGTTCAATAAGATGAACATGGTTGAAAAACAGGCTTACCTTGCCATGAAGCACTGCGCAGATGCATTTGTCTATGTCATTGACCCGACAGAGCCTTATCCAATAAAGGACCAGGAAAAATTGCTCAAAATGGTCAGGGGATTCAAGAAGCAGGTGATTGTCTATGTTTCCAAGACAGACATTGTCGAAAGCCCAATTGCGCAGGCTGCAGTGTCCAAATACCGTGCAGTGGCCGAGGCTGAAATTCTTAAAAAGGAGATTATGGGCGCTTTAGGTGCTTCTCTTAAGAGCCCATAACTCTCAGGCGGCCTAATTTTTGGCTCCTGAAAACTTCCCCTAATCCTGCTAATTCCCCTTTGCCTTTTCCATAAAGATTGTCCTGGTTGGGAAGGGGATATTGATTTTCTCTTTTTTCAGGGCATACCAGATTGCAGTTGTTACAGTGTCTTCAGTGTCGAGCTTTTCAGAGAATGATGGGACATAAAAATACACCTTGAACTCAAGATAGTAATCAGCCATCTTATTAAAATTTACCCGTGGTTTGGGGTCATGCATTATGCCATTTATATTCTGCAGAGTCTGCAGAAGCACTCTCTTCACTTTGTGCGGGTCAGAGCCATAGTCAACGCCTATAGCAAGCGCAATCCGTATTGTCGGGTCTGGCCTGGCCAAATTGACTATCTTCATGTTGGACAAAAGGTTATTGGGCATTATGATCTCCTCATTGTCAAATGTCTTGATTCTTGTGCTCCTGATTCCGATGTCTATGACCTGCCCTATTTCCCCCTGGTCAAGCTTCACATGATCGCCTACATTGAAATTCTTGTCAAGAATCAATGATATGCCGCCAAAGACATTGGCAAGGCTGTCTTTCAGCGCAAGGGACACAGCCAGGCCTAGCAGGCCAAGGCTTGCAAGGAACGGCCCAACCTGGACATCCCATTCAACCATCACAAAAAGAAAGCCGAGCATAATCACGAAAATCGAGATAAAGCTTTTCAGGAGCGGGAAAATTGTCCTTCCGTGCACTACGCCTGTGGGCCTGTACTTGTCGGTGAGCGCATTCATCGCCACATGGGTAATCACCATCAGCATGTGCGTTACCAGAATTATGAGAAGTGTGTTGATCCCATGGTTTGCCACCACCCCCACTGACTCCTCGAGGTTTAGCGGGAGCACTGCGAATTTAAGGCCCAATCCGGCTATGAGCAGGCTTATGGGCGTCTCAAGCTTTCTGACCAGCATTTCGTCAAGCCTTGACTTGTCCCTATGCACCATGCTTCCGACCAGGGTTTTCAGCAGGCTGAGAATCACATAGGCAATCACAAGGAAAAAGACAAAAACTATAAGCGATTTGGCATAGTCATTCTTTACCAGGATTTGAAGAAGGTCTGTGGTGCTTGCTGCCATTATAAAAATTATTCTTGCAGGCTATATATATTTTATTCCCTATGCTAGAATGGTAAAAAATACTAAGTGAGAATTATGCCTTCTACTTTGCTGTCGGAGCATTTACAATTGTCTCAATTGTTGTCTTGCATGGCACCTTATGCGAGAACCTGATAAGCGCTTTTTTCGCAATGTCCAGGTGCTGCTTGTCAACAGACAATGAAACCATGGGCTTGCCTTCCTTGACCTGCGCGGCAAAGCCGATTGGCTTTCCAAACGACTTCTGCATTCCTGTGCTCATCCTGTCTGCTCCCGCCCCTGCAGCCAGTGGATTTTCCCTTAAGACATGGTGGGGATAAACCCTTATTTTCATGAAATAGCCGCTCTTGCCAAGCACTTTTTCGAGGAGCCTGTTGGAGCTTTGCCTGGCAGCCTCAATTGCATTGTGCCTCAGCTGGAAGCTTGACTTTGAAAGAAGGTTAAGCGTGTACTGGAATTTCCTGTTGGTTTCGCCCATGTTAAACCTGACTACCCTTATGTTCCTTGCTGTCCTGATAAAAGACTTCTGCCTGTATTTGGATATTCGCGTGTAAGGCCTTTCAAGCTTTCTGTATGCTACACCTTTTCTTAGTTTTGCCATAACGGTCTTGCCCCGTTAACAAGCGAATTAGTCTTGGAGGGGTCTCGCTTCGCTTCAACCCCTCAAACTCCGTGAGATATCATGTGAAGATATCCAAGTTAAGCGCAATCCAATATGCTATCCGCTTTGTTAGTATTGCTTACTGGGAAAAATGGCCGCTTTAAAAATGTTGCTATGTTATAGCTTTTTGTGCGGCGGAGGCGGGAATACCGCAGCAGCACCCAATGTGCTGCAGATTTTCGCTGTTTTGTCACAGCTTCGAACCCGCAAGGCATTTGGGTATGCCGCCTCGTCTGGAGCGAGGTGTCAAGAACTGCCTGCTAAAGCAGGCAGCGTGTTTGGATACTGCCTAAAAAGTGAGCAGTTCTTGAGCATGCTCAGAAATCGATATTCTTTCACCGAGTAATTGTTTGGGTATGCCGCCTCGTCTGGAGCGAGGTCTTTCTTTTTTATTTCCAGAATTAATATGCCTTATCAATATAATTCCGAAGATATTTCGGGCCATGGCAAGAATCTGCATCTTAGCTAATAACATTCTATATCACCAACTTAACTTGCGCAATGATACTTTCATTTTTGGCACAGGTTCTCCTTCGGCACTAATAGAAAAATATTTAAATAAGGTAAGTTATATGTGGCTATATTACAGTCAATACCAGTCGAAGTGTATATAAAAAGAGGTGAATTGAATGAAGAAAGGTTCTTTAAGCCTGTCCGTTAATGCTATAGTTGTTCTTATTCTTGCCATAACAATGCTTGGGCTTGGATTAGGATTCATGAAAGGGATGTTTGGGAAGATGACTGAAAGGTTTGACACTGCTTCAGGCGCAGGTGACTTGACCAATCCTCCATCATCATCAAATCCATTTACTGTATCTTCAAACCAGTTATCTGTTTCAAGAGGAACTACTACTTCAGTACAGGTCGCTTGGCTGAATGACCTGATTGCCCCAGCTTCACCGGATCCAAACATTGTATGCGAGGACCAACTTGCAGCTGATCCTATAGGTGGCGGCAGATTGTTTGTAATTGGCCTCAACGCACGAAATAACATAGAGCAAAACAAAATTGCGTCATGGAACGTCGGGGTGCAGGTTGATGAAACAGCGCTAGTAGGGGATGTCTATGCTTGCTCCATAGATGACGCTCAGGTTCCGCCAAAATATGTGGACTTTATAGTAACTGTCAAATAAAGGTGATTCACGATGAAAAAACGACTAACAGCAAGTGAGGAATTTGAGATTATGAAGCTTGTCCTGGACAAGTTTCTGTGGCTTGGCTTCATCATCATGGGCTTTGGAATGTGGTCAATGATTGCCGACACTGGCGAGACAATTGCAAAGGGGCTGGCTATTATGCTGGCAGGCGCAATCGTGCTTGTATTGTTCCTCATGCTCATTGTGAAGGAATACGAGATTATCAGGTAAATTTTATTTTTTCTACTTCTTTTCTTTTTCCACTTTTTTATTTCACATACTCCACATTTGGCATGCCCTCAAAGTCTGAGTCTCCTGTTAAGAACTTAACTTTGTATTTTTGAGATATAACATAGCCAACTGCGTCTGGAATTGACAAATGTTTCTTCTTAACCTTCAGGCTTATAGCCTTTTTTATGTCCTCTAAGGTTACTTCCATTACAAAATCCTTGAACATGTCTGTATATTTGTCCGCTATTTTGCTGCCAACCTCTTTCTTGAGGTTATAGTTTAGCTCTGCCATGTTGAATACGGTTGTAATGGCATGGGCATCCTTGTACTTTTCATATGAAAAGCTCCCTCTAATTATCTCAAAAAATGCATAGGTGTCAAAAAAATAGATTTGTTCACTCATCCCAGGCTTCCTCATCTGATTCTTTCAGCATTTCCAGGGTGCTTTTTCTGAACTTCATCGTTCCGAATGCGTCTTTCAGGGTTCTGCTCTTCTTGGCCACTAAAAGCATGACAGTATCATCCTTGCCTATGCCTTCTGAGATCAGCTTTTCCTTGGGCAAAACCACTCCCAAGCTTCTCCCCCATTCCCTTACATTCGCCTCAACTTCAATCATAATATCACCTTTGATTATATCAATATAATCATCCTTAATAAATCTTTCTGATAATATCCCGAAAATTTATCGCAGCAATCAAAATATATTTATACCACCGTGCCGCATGGAGGCGTATGAGCAAAAAGGGCTTTGAGCTTTCAGCCAACTTTCTTGTCATTCTTATACTTTCCATTGTCATGTTCGGCTTTGGGATATACTTTACCAGGCAGATTATGGAAAGCAGCCGGGACATAACAGACAGAATTGATGACGATACCCTCAACAGGATGGAGGAGCTGCTAAACGACGGCTCCAGGGTTGTAATACCCTTTGACACCAAGACCATAAGGCGCGGTGAAACCGCTGTTTTTGGCGTAGGCATACTCAACACACTGCAGGCGAACACGAATTTCAGGATTCAAACGCAGGACAACACCGGCGCTGTTGCCACAAGCCCTTACCAGGGGAATGCGCCAGACGGCACAGCCATCCCTCCCGCAGAGCTCAGCAAAATCGCCCTGCTTTATGACACAACAGCTGCCGGCAGGAATATCCGGAATAACGATAATCTAAAATATGCAATTGCCGCGAATGTCGCTAAGGATGCTCCTTCCGGGACCTACATCACTAATCTGGTTGTATTTTACGAAGACCCAGCCAATCCTGGCAGCTGGGTGGCTTACGGCGACCCGCTTTACAAGCTCTATATCGTGGTCCCTTGAGCTTGGCTCCTTAAGCTGTGGAACAGAATGCATCACAGTCTTCTTTGCATAATTCGCATGCACTGCTGCAAATTCATCATATGTTTTTCTTGTCTGCCTTATCTCATCCATTTTCAGCCATCTTTTCTGAGATTCAGGAATTCAATATTATGTCAGCAAAATGTTCAGGGTCCAGGCTTGCCCCGCCGACCAGAAATCCGTTTATTTCCCTTTGCGCAGAAAGCAGGGCGCAATTGTCCCTGTTCACGCTTCCGCCATAAATGATGATTGACATCCTTGATACCTGCCTTCCATATGCTGCCAATAATGCATTTCTGATAAAATTGTGCATTTCATTGGCCTCTTCAGGCGTTGCATTCTTCCCGGTGCCAATTGCCCAAACCGGCTCATAGGCGAGAATTACCTTTGGCACTTTTTTTCCATCTACCCCTTTCAGGCCTTCCCTGAGCTGCGTCCCAACCACCCTCTTTGCCATGCCTTTTTCCCGTTCATCCAGCGTTTCGCCTACGCAAAGGACCGGCATCATCCTGTTTTCCAGGGCTGCAGCAACTTTCCTGTTTATGGTCGCGTTGTCCTCTTCAAGGATGTGCCTCCTTTCAGAGTGCCCCGCAAGGCAGAATTTTGCATCGAATTCAGCCAGCATCTCAGCCGATATTTCTCCAGTGAATGCGCCTTTTGGCTGGAAATGCATGTCCTGCGCGCCTATCATTATTTTTGTCCCGGCAGCTGCGCGCTGTGCGGCATAAAGCGAGGTGAATGGCGGGAAAACAATGATTTTTTTCTCGCGCCTTTTTTTTATAGGCCGTTCCCCGGCCCCTGACCCTTCCTTCTCCTTCATTATCCTCTTGAAATCCTTGAAGAACACATACGTCTCCTTAGCTGTCTTGTTCATTTTCCAGTTTGCAGCGATAATCATGTCAGTCATTTGCCAATTCCTCGTCAAAGAATACAAATTTTCACTATTTATGTTTTTTCCTTTTGCCTTCTTTGGCAGCAGAAAAGAGGCCGCCCAGTTTTTTCCCGAGCAGGAGCATGCCGATCCCGTAAATTATGGCCAGCAGGAAAACCATCATTCCGGTCCTGAAAAAAAAGCTTTCCGGGTACATCTCAATCAGGAGGTCGTCCATTGACAGCATCCATGTGTCGCCCTGGAAAAATGCGAGGTGGAACCTGCCAAACAATTCAGCAAAATCCCAGAATGATATTATCACAACAGCGGCCAGGCCGAGCACGGCATACCCTCCCGCGCGCAGGGACTTGCCGATTTTTTCCAGGCCTTTCTCCTTCCCAAGGGCAGAAACAAGCCAAAATCCCATGGCAAATGCAAGCAGCACGCTCATTTTCTCTGCCACAAGGACATTCTGCACAATATTTTTCACATCAACCATGTGGAGCCTTTCCTTGAGCGTGTAGTATTCCCCTGGCAGAATGTCAAATTCCTGGCCGTACCTGAAATAACTCAATATTTCGGAAGTTTGCTGCATATAGAATCTGGCAACTGCCGGGGTTTCCCTTTTGCTGAATTCATGAAAATAATATCCCTCGCTGAATGCTACAGCGTGGAATGCCAGTGTGTAGGAAAGCACGAAAAGGGAAACAGCCAGCACAACCATTGCTGTAAAAGATGAAACGCAGGTTTTTTGGCCCTTTGAGGATTCTCTCCTTTTTCCAGGCATATTATCGTCTCCTGTTCCATGACATCTTCTTGATTATGTCGTCAACGCTTCCCGGGATGCCGCCACTTCCATCCTCATCATGCTTTTTCCCCTGGTGCTTTTTGCCGTGGCCTTTCTTATCCTCATCGTCTTCTATGGACTCGAGGCCGAAGCCAGGCGGCATATGCGCCCGGAAAAGAGTTTTTGCAATTTCATCGTCATCAACTTTCTTGTATTTTTCCCCGAGCTTGTCATCTATTCCCTCATCCTTGCTCGAGAACTTCTCGTCCTTTTTCAGGAAATCCTCGTTTTCCTCATCCCTCTTCAGGTAATCATCGCCAAGGCTCTTGCCATCATCCCTGCCGTACATCTTTTCCTGGTGGTAGAGCACATCTTCTTCTTCATCCCCTCCGTGGCTGTGGCCCTGGTACTTGAACATGTCCTTGACTGCAGATGTAAGGGCATATTTTTTCGGGGAGAATTCATCTTCCTCTGATGGATGGTAGGCTGCCATGCCTTGATGGTCGGCAGGGGGTTTTATATTTTTTACCTTTTCTGGCCCGGCAGGACACTGATCTGGCTTTTGTACATGTCATTCAGGGTATAGCCCATCTGGTTCAGGTAGCCTTCCCACTCATGCAGCACATCGCTCCTGCGCTCGGCCCAGCCGAGATTGAGCGAATTGCTCATCAGTTTGAGCGCGCTGTCATATTCCTTGCTTTGCATCATTTCCCTCACATTTCGGATATGCCTGCTGTCAGCAGATTCGACAAGCTGGTTGAAAAAATTTTGTGTATAAGGAGAGGTGTACCATCCCACCACAGTCAAAAAAGCAAAGGTTGCCAGCTTTGCACGCCTAATCCTGAACAGTCTCTCAAGATTCTCGCTGATTGTGGTCACAGCATCCTTTGGCAGCTCAGTATTCCCTGGATCATACAACGCTTCCCTCAGCTCATTTGCATTTTCGCCGATATATCTCTCAAACCTTCTCTTGGCCCGGATGGATTTTCCCATTTTCAATGGATTCATGACAAATTCGGAGAGGCTTTTGTACTCCGGGAATGACGCCAATACCTCTTTGAGGCCCATGATGGCATGTTCATTCCTGCTTTTTCTCTCAGCCTCAATAAGGGCTTCTCCTTGCATAACCCTGCTTTGCCAGTATCCTGTGTCTGAAATTGTGCTGTAAGCGGCATTATCCTCCTGGCTGCCATGCTGCCTGACTATCTCCCTAATTTTCAAGGTGAAATTTTTTGGGTCAACAAGCCTGTCCAGCGATTTTCTTGGAATGATGGTCGCATATTCACTTCCTTGCCTTACATCAGCAGCAAAAATCCTGCTCCCTCCTCTGGAAACAATCCTGTCAATGCTCTCAGCGACAATAAAGCCTGACTTTGGGCTGTTGATCTCGGAGATATGCCGGACGTAGCATTGCACATTCTCAGCTTTTTCAAAGGCATTCTTCCCCATGACATCACCGTCTATCAAGATGGCATTGACGCTTTCCTCAAGCAATGACCTGCCGGTGCTGATGTTGTTCACGAGGAGCGCATTTTGCGATGCATACATCGCAGCATCTCCTGAGAGCGTGCTGTCAACCACAAATGGGTAAAACGCCCTGCCGAAAGCAAACTCTCCTGAAAATTCGGCCTCGCTCGCTATTGGATATTCAGACTGCCAGGCAACTTCATTGCCAGAATAATGGCCTTTGTCTATGAAGACATACCTGCTCCCAAGGAGCGGCCTGTCCGAGCCAAATCTGCAGGCAACGACTTTAATGCCTTCTTCCCTTGCAAGAAAATTATCCTTGCCTCTATCAGTTCTCAGGTAAACATTCTTGCGCTCTGGCTCTGCCATGTGGCTATCACCCATCTCCAGATCTGCAGTCCAACTTTATTTCTGAGGCTTATTGAATACAGGCAATAACTGCAATTCTTGGGTTTCGCTTGTATATGCCTGCTTTGCAGGCTGGCCAACATCGCCGTACATTATTTTGCTGGCTTTCTGGCTCGTTCTTGATCGAATGCTGTTTATGATATTTCTTGTATCAAGCTGGGTGGAATGAACCTGCCTCATGTAGCTGTCTGCAAAAATTGGAATTCTTTCTTGCTGAGCAATCCTTGCCATGCTTTTGGTCAACGCACTGTTGGCAACCATAAACTCATTCACTAGAAACGCAACAGAGTCGTAGCTTTCCATTGCACTTGATAATCCATCAAATGCCTTTTTGCTGGCAGTTAGATTAGTATCAATTTTTGCAGTCATTTCCAATTGGGAGGAAGTTTCTCCTATCGCAGAAGAATAAGTATCTATCCTTTCTGCAAGTTCTTCTCTGTAGTGTGCCAATAGATTCTTACCCATCTCACAATTATCCATAGTTCCTTCATATGCTGTTAATTGCCGTTTCACCTTTAAGACTTCATCAGCCAGGTCACTGAATTCATGCTTCAGGGCCACACCCGCCTTTGATATTTTTTCCCGTTGGGGTAGACTATCATATCTAGATTTTAGTTCCATGCCCACTTGTGCATAGCTATCAAGGGCATCTTTCAGCTGTTCAACATTATCAGCTGCCTGGCTCTGCATACTGTCAAGGTCTTTGATGTGCTCGCCGGCAGAGCTATAATCTCCCTGCCACTTTGTAACGTACTGCTCAAGCCTACCCACTTCATCAGTTGCCTTTGTAATCATTCTTGGCAAAGCTGATCCGGCTTTTTCATTCATTTTCCTGCTTGCCCATTTTCCTATAAGTGGAAGAGCGGACAGAAAACCATAGCCCCTATCACCAGTAACCATCCTGGAGCCGGCTGCATATTTACCAAAAGATTCCTCTGCTTTCCTGTTTTCATCGGCAAATCGTTCATACCTTGATGAAATTTCAACGCTATAGCTTTTGAATTTTTCTGCATGGTATGTGTCTCTGTTTAATGTCAACTCAACACTTTGAATTGGTTGTAATGCTTTGATTTTTTTCCTTGCCACAGCGAGCCTTTGCTCCAGGTTTGCATCCACTCCATCAATCTCAACTTTTTCCATTGTTTTTGCTTCCATCTTATTCACCCCTCCACCATTTTCTTATCTGTTTCAGGCCTTCGGAGCCTGTTTCCATGATTATTTTCACAAGGCTGGCCTCATCCTGCCTTGGATTTTTTTCAGCGGAGAAGAAATTTGTGTCATAATATTTCCATTTGCCGTCGGAGAATACATACTCAACTGCGGTGTTCATGACTTTCCTGTCGCGGACATTCTTGAATTTGTCAAGCGCTCTGTACTCGACTTCCACAGTTGCCCTATTCCCGATGACATTAACGGATTTTCTTTGATAGAGAAACGTGTCACCCGGCAGCTTTTTTTCATGCTCAGCCCTGACTTTGTCCCACTCGCGGATAACATTGTCATACAAATGCAGTATCCTGAACCCTTCGTCTTGGGAATATTTTTGCCCATTTATCTCAGTCCATCTGCTTCCTTTGGAGGCAAGGCTGTCAATATCGTTGCCCTTTATGGAAAATTCATATTGCTCCACAAACTCAAGGCCGTCAAGGTCATAGGAATAATGCACATCTGCTGTCGCAGAATTACCATGCACGGATGTGACATCAGCTGACACGCCCTGCTTCAGCCCTAAATATGACGCTAGCCCCTTGCTCACCGAATCAGGAATGTCATAGGACATCCTGTTCTGGATCTGGTCTTCCAGCCGCATTTCATGGTATTTTCTTTCAACATAATTTGCGCCAGATTTTGCAGCATTCTGCATCACATTCCATGATTTTTTCCCAAGGCTTTCGAGCAGGCCAGGCGCATGCTCTTTCACCTTCTCCTGAGAATAGCCTATCTGGGAATGGCCTATGGCAGATGCGAACAGCACCAATCCAAGCAAAGCCTCTTTTGATTTCATAAGAACTATGTTGCAGGGAGATTTAATGTGATTTACTGTGCAAAAATCGGAAAGATTTAGTTAATAACGAAAAAACCAATTAACATAGCAGAAATATTGCGGAATAATTAGCAATAATCGGAAATCTTCCGTTTATTTCAGAATAAAACAATCAATTTTGGGCATAGGTTAAATTTATTTTACATATAGCTTTATAAATAAGTACACTTACTACTATTAATGAGTAATAAAAAAACTGGACTAAGCATAGTAGTCCCAACATTTAATCGGCCCGATAGCTTGGATAACCTGTTGCATTATTTATCTAACCAAAATGACCTTGGTTCTGAATTCGAAATCATTGTCGTGGATGATGGCTCGGAATCTGATTACCACGGAGTCATTTCTAAACATCAAAACCTCCCACTGGCATTTTACAAAAAGGAGCATAAGGGGCCAGGGGCTGCCAGAAATTTGGGGGTAGAATTATCCAGTTTCAGTGCCGTCTTATTTATCGATGATGATGTGATTCCAACAAATGGCCTTGTAGGGCAGCACATGAGGTCGCATCAGAGAAATCAGCCAGCGTATTCGATTTTGGGGGCCACTTATTTTCCGACTTCTGGGGGTGAAGTTATGGACAGACACGAATATCCAAATGGTGTCACTTTTCGCCTATCCGAGCAGTCCCCTCATTTCAAGGATCAGCAAGTGTTGGATTATACTTGGTTTATTACCTGCAATGTCTCTGTGGACAGGGAACGATTCCTCTCGGTCGGTGGATTTGACGAGAATTTTATTTTTCCAAATTATGAGGACATTGAGTTAGGATACAAACTTGAGGCCAGCGGGGTGCAATTGATATTCAGCAAGGAAGCTAGGGCATACCATCTCAATGTTCACTCCTTTGCAGAACGCAGTAGATGGGCGTATCAGAATGGATATTCCAAGGGCATAATGATTGGCCTTCATCCGGAACTGACAGATGAACTGATTCAATGCAGGAGATACGGTGTCGGCGAAAAAAATCTATTGGAGATGAGGACTGATCTGGTAAATGAAGAAGAAGTCATGGCAAAAGGCCTGGAACTTGAAAAAGCGCTCAGAGCGAATTCAAACCCACAGTTGATGCAGCAATTTGAACAGTTATGCAACGCATTTTATGCGCACCTTGAAGCAAGAGGGCTGCAAGACAGGCTAGGTGGTATGTATCGAGCACCGGGAATTTCGAAACCTACTGGTTTCCAAATACAACATAAATGAAATTGCAACTATCCAAAAAGTTGGCGGCAATACAAATCAGAATTATTTAGTGGCAGGTCCATCACAAAGGTATATATTGCGTGTTTCTAATCCTGCCAAGACTGAACAGGAGCTTGCATTTGAAACTTCTGTGCTTGACCAATTGGCCAACGAGTTATTTGTGCACTTTGTGGCAAAACCAGTGCCGGATGTCCGCGGGAGCAAATATTCCTTAGCACAAAATGGCGCATTAGTGACATTGTTCCAATTTGTCGAAGATGAATCAAATGGCTTTGCCTGGAACCCATCCCATCCCGATAAGGAATTTCTCGAAGATTTGGCAAGGAAAACTGCTATTTTGCACAGGAGCCTTGCTTTATGTCGGCCTGAAGGTCAAAAGGCATCTTTGGCAGAAAAATTCAGACGATACAAAGGCGGCCCTTATTTTGTCGATATTTTGGATGGCGAGAATCTGGTCCACACAGACCTGAGAATCAAAAACTTGGTCTTTCGATCCAATAAAGTCAAAACTATTCTTGACTTTGACGATATGACGCACGGCAATCAGCTATATGATCTTGCCAAAATTATAAAGGAAAATTTTGCGCTCAGGCAGGATTCGGGTGGGAGCCCCTTGCCACACTTTAATCTGGATGCAGCATCAGCATTTCTAAAAACATACCAGGAACTGAACGGCAGGGTGGATACAGAAAAAATCTATGAGCTGATGAAAGCCTGCATTGTTCATGTGCTTAATTTTTTGGAAGGGGACAATCCCCTTCCGCATGAGCAAAGGGAGTTTATACAAAAGCTGAACATCCTGCAAATGGATTATTTGGGCCAGGCCAAAATAAAAAATGATATTATGGGTGTTTTCCGTGAACAGTGAAACTATTGAGGCCTGTTACGGATTGGATGTTGTTAATTCCCGGGATTTAAGTACTGGGCACACTAACCAGACGCGATTACTTACCACTGGAGACGGAAAAAAATTCATAATGAGGATTTACAATAAGAGGCAGCCCGTGGATATCATATCGAGGGAACATGGCCTACTTAAACATTTTTCATCCAATTTTGCATACAATGTCCCCCATTTGCTGCCTAATCGGCAAGGAGGAACACTTTCCAAGTCAGGCGATTTGCAGTATGCAATCTATCCGTACATCCCATCTTCGCAAAGCCCATATGTCATACTGCAACCATCGAAAAAAATAATTCATGAAATCTCAAAATTATCTGCCAGCTTCGCGGCCAGGGCCGCTGAGTATCCAATCCCTCATACCAATGAAATTATTTTGGAGTTGCAGTCCTACAAAAATAGACTGATAGCATACCTTGCCGGCATGCGTCAGGAAAACCATAACACCCCTCTATTTAATGGGAATTTAGCAAATCGAAATGAATTTTTCATGAATAATATCGAAGATTTAGTAAGAATGTTTACAGGTTACACCCCGAGCTCTGTCGCACATACAGACCAGCGGAAGGACAATTTTATATTTTCACCAGGAGATGAAATAACTGGTTTGCTGGATTTCGGAAATAGCATGCTTGCAAGCCCGTGGTACGATATAGCATTTACACTTAAAGAGCATACCCTGCCTCAGGAGATTAGCGCTGACTTCAACTATGCCCTGCTTCACGAGTTTCTCACTGCATTCCACCAAGCCTTTGAATCAAAGGGAGTGAATATCAAAACCGACCAGGAATTACTAGTGCCTTTTATGCGGCTTTCCGCATTGAGATGCTTATCCTGGCTCTTGCAGGACAGAACCCACACACCTGAATACAGAGAGCAGCTTCAGGATTGGATATATAGGCAGGCGGAATTATTGGTGCACGAAAAAACAACCAGAGGGATTATTGGGAGGCTGAGATAATGATATCCCTTATAAACTCCCCAACAGGAAAGAGCACAATACGGCAATGCGCAGGGGGACTAGGGTTTGGAAGCAACGAGGAATCAATCTTCCCGCCGATAGATTTGATGTATTTTGCAAGTGAGATAAGGAAAGAGCAGGATGTGGCAATCCTGGATTGTGATGCGCAGAGTATTCCTAAAACAAGGGCACTGGAATTGATTGCTGAATCGGATGGAGCGATAATTAATGTATCCCTCCCAACAATACATGAAGATATGGATTTTATCAGGGCAGCGTCTGATGTTACAAATGTGCTGCCACAGACATCAATCACCCACAAGCCAATTTTAGAACAAATTTTTGAGGATACAGGTGTTAATCGCATAATTGTTGGGAAGCCTATCACGGATATCAACAGAATTCTCCGTGGAGAAGACACCTCTGTGGCAAAATATGTCAATGGCAGGCTAAGACTTGATAAGGTTGTCTATTTCCCTGCTTTCGACAAGTTGGCGTTGCCAGCCAGGGATTTAATTGACAGCACTCTTTATTTCTACAATTCCCTTGGAAAGCCTTCAACTGTCATCTACACCGGACTGGGTTGTCCGCACCCCTGCAGGTTTTATTGCCCTTATCCCTCAGGCGAAGGGACCATATGGATAAGCCGCAGTGCCCAGGGCATTTTCTCAGAAATCAATGATGCCATGAAAACCGGCAGCAACTCGTTCTACTTTAAGGATACTTTGTTTACCAGTGATCGCGCAAGAGTAATGGACTTGTCCAGGCTGCTTGTGGCAAATCAAGCCAAGATCAGATGGTGGTGCGAAACACGAGCAGACCAGCTGGATGAACAGCTCATGGAATCTATGAGGGAATCAGGTCTTGCAGGTTTGAACCTCGGGATTGAGTCAGGTGATGAGGTTGTCCGGCGCACCAAAACCAAGAATGGTCTAAGCGATAGCAAAATTGATGCTGTTATAAGGTCAGCAGATAAGCTGGGAATAAAGTACGCTTTCCTTGTGATGGTTGGGCATCCCGCTGAGACTCCAGAAACAACCCAGGCTACCTTGGATATTGTGAAAAGGTATCATCCATTTGAAGTTGGCATATGCTATGCGACACCCTACCCCGGTACCGGACTTTATACATTGGCCGAATCCAAGGGGTGGCTGGTGGATAGGGATCTGTCCCATTATGACGGTCGCACCCCTGTTATGCGAACGGATAACATGTCAATTGCAGACATGAAACTATTTTATAATCAATTAAATCAAATGAGGACTAGAAGATGACAGAAAATGTAAAACCGGTACACATACTTGATTTGGAGCTTACAAATTATTGCAACGCTGACTGCGTTTTTTGCCCTAGGGACAGCCTTGGAAGGCAGACCGGCTTAATGAGCCGCGAGACTTTGGATGCAATTATTGAGAATATTGACGGATTTGACTTCAGGTCCATAAACCTGTCCGGGTTTGGTGAGCCCTTGTTGAATAAGAAAATATGGGAGTTTGTGCGCCTGATTAAATCATCCAATGATTCGCCACTTGTGCTTGTCACGAATGGCGCATTGATGCATGAGGATGCAGCCCGATTTATTTTGGATACTGGCATTGATGAGGTTAGAGTTAGCTACAATGGCAGCAGTGAGGAAATCTATAATGCCATGATGAAAAGGCTGGATTATCACGCCACAACTGCGAATGTGCTTGGTTTAATCCGGACAAAAGGAGCAAGGCAGAAGCCTGTTGTCTCTATCAACACAGTTGCAACGGACTACAATACCAGAGACCTTAACAACCTTATCAATTTCTGGACTGAACACGGTGCTGACAAGATTGTGGTTCACCAATGTCACAATCGCGGTGGCTATCTCCCGGACATGAACATTAGGGAGGACATAATTCGCGAAGTTGTACAAGGTGAACGGGCTGATATCAAACCTCAAATACAGCAGTTTCCAACCGAGATAAACTGCAAGCTCTACAACGAACAGATCTTTGTAGCTTGGAATGGAAAAGTGCTTCTTTGCTGCAACGACCTAGAGGGGGGATATGTTTTAGCAGATATAACATCACAAAATATAAAAGAGATATTGCATATAAAGGGACAATATAAGGATCTGCCAGCAATGCCAGCCTTATGTCAGGATTGCCAATATCATCCAATACAGACAAAGAGATGAAAATCATGAAAAAACTGGTTTTGTGGGATATTGACGGAACAATACTGACAGACGGAGGTGCCGGACATAGGGCATTTGAAAAGGCAATAGGGTCTTTCCTTAATTTGGCCAAAATAAGGCATGTGCGCAAAGCCGGCAAGACAGACCCGGCAATTATCAGAGAAATGCTCATGGCTAATGGCTATGACCATGGGCAAATTGATGTCACCTCCAAATTGCTGAATGAGTACGCAAAATATTTTGCAGAAGAATTTTCAAAGGCAAAGGATGCCAAGCTCATCTCAAATTCCTATGACGCTGTCACGGCACTGGCAGGAAATGGGGACTGTGTGCAGGGGCTGGTAACGGGAAATCTTAAGTCTATTGCGCTGGATAAAATGAGAAAATTTGGCTTAATTGCTTACCTCGCTGATGGTGGCTTTGGCTCTGATTCTGATGAGCGAAACGCTATTGCGGAAATAGCGGTAAAACGTTTTCGGAAGAAATACCCTGACATTGCGGAGATTTTTCTGGTTGGAGATACTCAGAGCGATATCAGGGCAGGTAAGCATATTGGAGCAATAGTAATTGCTGTCGGAACCGCAGAAAAAAGGGCAGAATTTGAGGCGGCTGGTGCTGATTTTATAATGGGTAACTTAAAAGAAATATCACAAATCATCAAATAGAAGCAGTTTCTCCTTTTTTGAAAGCCTCTTTGTCACACGCCTTGTCATTTTTATTTCATGTATATTATTTCATGTATATTGTTTCACCCCTGGATGGACCGGTGGTTATCATATGCACAGGCCGGTTTGTAGATGACTGAATGAAATCCACAAAATAACGGGCTTGTGACGGAAGCTTTGATGCATCGGTCATCCCTCTAGTCGATGATTTCCATCCTGGAATATGCTCATATACCGGGTTTGCCTTTTCCAGCAGAGCCCTATTTGGGGTGAACTCGTCCACTCTGTTGCCATCGATTTCGTAGGCAACGCACACCGGAATCTCATGGAATTGATCCAAAATGTCCAAATGAGTGAGCGCCAACTTGTTGAAGCCTGCAGCATCCACAGAGTATTTTAGTGCAAGCATATCCAATCCACCTATTCTTCTGGGTCTCTTTGTTGTTGCCCCATACTCATTGGCAATTTGCTTGATATGTTCTGCAACATCCCCGAAAATCTCAGTGACAAATGGGCCGCTACCGACACATGTTTCATATGTCTTCACCACACCGACTATGTTTTCAAACTTGTCTGGTGGAATTCCCTCATAAATGCTAACTCCAGCAGGCACTGTGGTGGATGAAGTTACATATGGGTATACACCTAAGTTGATATCTCTCATAGTGCCAAGCTGCCCCTCGAATAGCACATTTTTTCCGGCATTGATTGCATTCTTAAGCAAAGTTTTTGTATCCGTTACATGGGGAAGAAGCCTCTCCCTCCACTGTCTGGCGCTGTCAACAATATACCCCAAATCACCTTCCCAATTATACAACCCTGCAAGAATTTTCTTTTTGGTTGCAATCTGTTCAGATAGTTTCTCATAGAAACTACGTTCGTCCAGAAGGTCAAAAAATTTCAGCGCTTCACGCGTCATCACATCTGCATAAGCAAACCCAACCCCTTTTTTTGTTGTGCCTATCCTATTTTCTTGCCTCTCTCTCATCTCATCGAGAACCTGATGAAACGGAAGCAAGACATTTGCATCCCGTGAGATCAGCATATTTTCAGTGCTGAAGCCGGCATCGTTGAGCATTTGCATCTCCTTCAATATACTTTCAGGATTTACAACCATGCCTGATCCAAGAATTGTTATTACTGATGCATGAAATATTCCTGAAGGGATAAGATGCACGATATACTCTTTATTGCCAAAGGTTACTGTATGCCCTGCATTGTCCCCTCCTTGATACCTGACATTATAATCAAAACGAGATGATAATTCATCTACTACTCTCCCCTTGCCCTCGTCCCCATACTGGGCGCCTGCAATTATTGTAACTCCCATTCATTCCCCCTGTCCTAAATATTCTGTTTTCCCAAACCAAAAACAACTGCAAAACTCAATCTATAATAATGAACAATATCTTATAAAGCTATCTGTTTTTACTATTGTTGCATAGTTGCATTTTTTTCATACCGGATAGGTGACATATTCAATGAGAATCGGCCATATCAAAAGGGGCTATTCCAGTAAAATCCATATACTTCAATCCGCAAAGCATAAATACCCGCTTAAATTCTTTAATCGCATGGCAAAACAGCAGGTAAGCAGGGACACTCCGCTGGCAGAGCTGACGCTCCGCCGGTATGAGCGGCCTTTTGACCTCAAAAAAAGGGAGCTTGTCAAGAAATTGTGCCTGAGCCTGGGGCTGCTGAATCCCGGAGACTCAAGGGATGTCATAGTGGACGTCCTTGTCGTGATTTTGGAGTCAAGGAAAACGGGGCAGCCGCTCACATCCGGCGAAATTACTGAAAAAGTTGTGCAAAGCAGGAAGCAGGAAAAGCTGAAGCTGCTCGGCATAGCGCATTCAAACATAAGGCGCCAGATTTCAAGGCTCAGGAAGCTTTACCTTGTTGAAAAATCAAAGAATCGTTATCGCATCGCTGAAAATGGGATGCTGCTGGAGGCATTTGCAGAGAAAGTCCAGGATTTTGTCCTGCCCGCAATTGTGAACAGGGTCAGGGATTACCTAAGGCAGGTTGATGATGAATTCTCATAGGATGCTGAAAAATTCTTGATTATTTCCTGATCTTCTTGATTATTCCCTAATTATTTTTTGTCCAAAGCCCTTAGGGCATTCAATGCCATGAAATGCCGTGCCCAGTTCAGGTACAAGAGCAAAAGCACAAGGTAAGAGAATACAAAGGCCATTTCAGGCAGCTTCTCCAGCAGGTTGCCAATCCATGATATCATGACAAGCATCAGCCATGCAATAAAAATTCCAGGCAGAATGTAATCCCAGCTTTTGGCCAGCCGCCAGCATGCTTTCATCCCGTCGGCAAATTTCTTTTGGCTTGCCAATCCGAATACAAATGCAGCATAGGCATAGAAAAAAACCAGCATGACACCTGCGCCAATGACCGGTATTGCATTTGGATTGAGGGTTTTTTCAAAGAGCAATGCCATCGACCCTATCAATCCCAGCATGATAAACTTGAAAATGCCAAGCAGCAGCGCTGTCCTGCCAAGCTGGATCCGTGACTGGCCTTTCGCCCCGGCATTCCTGAAATACGCCTGAAGAATAAAAGCCCTCCAAAACATCCAGTTAATCAGGATTAAAATCAGGCCAATAATGCCAATTGCCTTTATCTGGGTGACGCTTGCAGCCAGCTGGGCAATCAATTCAGGGGACTGCACATCAGGATTTTGCTCGAATGCATTCATGGCCCCGAATGCCTGGTCAGTCATGACAAAAAAAAGGATAATTATCAAAAAGAAGATAGAGTAGCCAAGAACATCGAGCCCGAGATTTTTCAGGAACGGCTCCCTGAATCTCCAGCTCTCAAGGAATGAGGATTTTAGCCCCTGAAGGAATCCATGTGCTGCCTTTGCTTTTCTTTTTGCCATAAAACTAAATTAATTGCGGCTTTAATAAATCTTTGTTATTGCTGTATTGCATGCAGAACTCCAAATGGTCAGCAGCCCTTCCAATCTCAGAATACCATGCTGGCAGGCCTTCATTTGTTGTTTTTACCACAACTGTGTTATAATCAAGGTAATTGTCCGGAACATCAAGCTCCGCGGACACCCCTCCAACCATAATCAGGCTGACTTCCACATCTTCAGGGGGGAAGGTGTAGCCTCCAAATGATTCGCTGTCGGCAAAATAAGTGTGCGGCGAATCCTCTGGGAATTCCAGGTAAAGCTGCGCTTCAATCAGGTACTTGCCCGGCGCGAGCCTTAATTTCCCGGCCGAGCCCGGCCTGAAATCCCTCACAACATCCTCCCATGTATTCTCATCAGCAGTAAGCCTTGTGACTTTGAGCTCTGAAAGTT
The DNA here is from genome assembly GCA_018303405.1 of Candidatus Woesearchaeota archaeon. NCBI lineage: Archaea > Nanobdellati > Candidatus Woesearchaeota > Candidatus Woesearchaeota archaeon. The sequence goes on from JAGVYD010000013.1 coordinate 28,300, forward strand.
TTTGCCCCGCATGCATGTCAGCTGCCGGGCCAGACAGTTCACAGCTGGCATCGTCGCCAGGCAATGTCAGGTAAGTGGTGTCATAAATCTGCGCCTTGATGTCATATTCCTTGAGCGGAACCATGGTGTACTCAATCTCTATTCCCTCCTGGTCTTCAAACTGCTCAGAATTGAAAAGGTAATTCGCGCCCATGAACTGCGGATGCCTTAGCATGACAAGCCCATTGCTGCAAATCGGGAATTTTCCCAAAACTTTTGAATTTGCCTCTGAATAGCCTATGTTGCAAATCCCTGCATTTGGCGTGCATTGGTATTCAACTGTGGCGCCTGAAATCTTGTTGTTTGGCAAAAGCGAGTTTTTCAATGTTATCTGTATGGGCGGTGTTTGCGGCTGCCCTGGGTCGCAGTCCAGCAATCCCGGGACTGGCGATGGCACCTCATCATCAGTTTCAAGGGCCAAGTCGCCTGTTTCTGAAATCCTGGGCCAGTTGTCTGCAACAACAACAAGTATTGGGAACTGGAAAAGATACTCCTGGCCTTCCTGCTGGTCGTAGATGGTGACAATAAGCGGGAAGGCGAAGCTGTACTGGAACCTGTAAGTGGTCAGGCATTCGTCTGAAAACGGGTTGCCTGAATCAACTGAAACTGGCGGCTCAAGGATTCCGCTCCTGCCCCACAATCCATTTATCCCGAATGCGAGCAATGGCTTTGCCTCAAAATCAACTGCAAATTCACTATACTGGTCTTCTGTAATGTTCAGTATCATTCCCGTGAAGAAATTATTCTGCGCCGCCCTGAGGAAGTCGTCATACTCCTCTGTCTGCAGCACCCTGAGCCTCTCATAATCTGTGTGGTTGATTCGCATGTAAGGGATGTTGTCAGTAAGCATGTACTGGAAATTATCCACGACCTGCGCCATGTTCCACCTGGTCTTTTCATTGCACCCTTCCGTGACAAGGCCATAATGCCTCGGCGGCAATTCCTCTGGCGTCTTGCCTTCATAGCCAACCATGATGCTGTCCAGCACAGCCCTTTCAAAAATCACGTCGTTTGCTTCCTTGTAAAGGATGTCAGCAGCCAGCTGGTAGACTTTTTTCAGCTTGACATTAACCTCCCCCCTGAAAAAATTCAGGTCATTTGTCTCGCCTTGCCGTGTGACTTTCAATGGATAATCAAGGTTCACAACAACATTCTGTTCAGTAATGTCAACTCTTGAGCTGATTGTCCCGAGCTCCTCAACCTCAAATCCCTGCGCTTCCATGCTTTCAAACCCTTCCAGGCATTCGCCGATATGCGCATTGACATACCTTTCAATCTGGCTCTGGACAGAATAGTCAGCAGGGGCTTCCTTGTAAAGCAAGGGGACGTTTTCAATAGTGGGCAGACCGTTCTTGTGGAAAATCCAGTAGGGCACAAAAACCCCGTCAACAGCCTCGACAAGGTTACCCGGGCTTGACCCTGATGGCTGCTCAAACCTGGGGGAATTCACATCAACCCAGCCGCCGTGCAAACCTAATTGCACAATTGCCTTTTGCGCTGCCTGGCTTGCGCACCGCGACACAAAATTATCCAATGGCTGGAGCGACAGCGGAACCTGTGTAACAACTGGAAAATTCACATTAAGGTCCTCCTCTGCCCTGTAAGTCCTGAAATAGAAGAATAGCGCGCTGCTGAAAAGCAGGACTATTGCAATTATGATAAATACAGTTATCTGGCCTCTTTTTTTCATGTTCATCTTGATTCTCCCAAGCTAACAGTCGCCAAGCGCATGCCCTGGCAGTGCAGTTACCCAGCCGCACCCGCCGCTTCCGCTGCAAAAGTTCAGGCAGCGCTCCTGCCCGTTGTTGTAGCTGCTTCCGGACTTTGCCTGCACGCAAATTGTGTCATACCTGCACGGCTTGCCCTGGCAATAAATCGCATCCGTTGCATCATTCATCTGCTTGGCAATGCCGAACAAGTACCATTTCCTGTTTGCGGTGTATGACTGCACTGCAGCATTTGCAGCAAGGCGGTAAACATAATCGGATTTGCAGCTGTTCGTCAGCCAGATATCCCATGTTGAGTCAGCAACCGGGAAAATCCTGACTTCTATCTCATAATTGTAAGTCTCATCATCAACCTGCTGCATCCGCCCGGCAAGCCTTACCGAGTCAGCATCCATCTGGGCAAAGTAAGCATTGAGGTCCAATGTAGGGATGTCGCCGTATGGCCCAACTGCAGGCAACAAGCCATAATGCGCAGGGTTGCTCCCGACTCCTGTCCTGAACACTCTTGCCCCTCCCATTTTTGTGAAATCCTCATTTGTATCCTTGCAGGCTGACTGCAGCAATCCTATGCCACCCAACCCAATGCTCTTCACAACAGGGTCGAGCAAATTCTGGATAAATGGAGTAATAATGCTGCGGATTGCCGATGACAAAGGGGCTTGATTATATTTTACTGGTGCAGCAGCCGGAGGGGTAACAGGGACGGGTTCGAGCGGAGCCAATGGATCCTCAGACGATAATTCGACTGTTCCAACAATCGGGGGCATTTCACCGCTTAGAGTTGGGCTTTCAGCAGTGCCGGCAGTGGACTCAGGGGTTAGCACATTTGCGTCATAGTAATATGCATTAGCTTCTTCCATTGATGAAAATCCGCCAGGCGCAGTGCTTGCTGGCGATGCCTGCTGTGATGCGGCAGGTGGCGTTTCAACCACTGCTCGTGTCGCAGCAGCTTGTCCGGCAGTATAGCTTTGCTGGGCATGAGCTGACATCATTTGTCCACTGTACGAAGATGTTGAACCGCTGGCTGTTCCAGTTGACGGTATTGCAGGGGCAGGGCTGTTTCCTCCAAATATATTATTGACGTAGTTACTCACACCACTAATTCTCCAAGCGCCCTGTGCCATTCCTGCAAGAGGCATGCACAGGAAAACTATTATCACAACACTTGCAAGCACAATTCTCCTTCCATTTCTTGCGTTATTTATCATCTTTCTCAGCAATCCGTCAGCCCGCAAATGTCTCCGTCAGGCGGCGTTGCCATGTCAGGCAAGGGCGCTGCTGCGGCACTGTCCAATCCCTCATATCTATTGATCATGTCCTGGGTATCGCTAATCCTGTCCAGATAATTACCCGCATCAAGCATTGCATAAAGATAACAATATGGCTCATAGGCCAGCCCACCTGTCGGGCAAAGTATCAATTCACCGCCAATTGCCTCCATTATTTTCTGGACCAAATAATTTACAACAAGCGAGGTAATATAACTCATGACAGCAGATGCCAATAATTGGATTAAGGCCGAGCCCGCATTCGAGTAAATGCAGCTGAACTCCTCGCTCAGCCTTTGGCACTGCATGTCCTTGCCCATCAATGCCTGTTGCCTTATGCAATAATCCTCAGCAGTGAGAACTGTCTTTTTCATCTGGAAATATGTATAAAATCCGGTCAGGCAAGTTGGAATCTGGATTGAAGAAAGCCAAATATTCTCTCGAGGGTCTGGGCTGCCAGCTAAAAGTCCGGCGACGGGAACTCCGCCTGGCAGGACAGTGTCAACGCCCATTGCACTCATTCCAACTCCTGCAATATTAGAACCCTGGCATGTTGCCATCTCGCACCAGAATTTGACTTTGTAGACGTCGAGGGGATGAATTGGGCTCCACCATTTCCACGCAAAGAAAAAAACTGACCTTATCGAATCCCCGATAAACGGCATCCAGCCGGCAACCAAGGATGCAGTAGCACTAATCATGAGCGCCATTGCCCCTGCCTTGCATGCCGGCACAATGAAATCGAGAATCTTCTTGAAATTGTTTGCCCATCTCTTGGCTGTTTCAATCTCATCTGCATGGTCAGCTATTTTCTTGAAATTCTGCTGCCCGATGTTGACGCCAATCTTTTGCCTTAGCGTGAAAGTGAATGACTCGTTCTCAAGCTCTACGCTGTTGGTATAGACCTGGGTCGCATCGCCATTTGTTATTTCAAACTGGCAGTTGACTTTTATTTCAGTGTTATCCTCATCCTTGAGCCAGTCCTCTTCAAGTGCGGGCAATTTCAGGGTGAAGAATATTTTGTGCCTTTCCTCGCCTGTTGACGCGTCCCCGATATAGTTGTTGACGCTCCATTCAGTCCCCAGTGTTTGCCCGGGGTATTGCTCGGAAGTGCATTTCCTCGGCCTGAAGAGGAATACTTCCAGGTCTGGCGGGGGGGATGCGCCTGTATCCTCGCTGAGCTCGGCAACAATTTTTGTCCTGAATCCGTTTTGCGGGGCAAAGCTCGGCTTCAAAAGGTTCCTGTTGATTGATTTCGGCGAAACGCCTGTCTCGTCATCAACATTGACAATCCAGTATTGGTCAGGTGTTATTGCGCCTCCTTCCCTGTAAACCTCCAGCAGCCCGAAAACATTGTCCTGCTGGCTGTGTTTGTAATTGCCCGCAACGTCCTCGGTTGAAATGTAAAGCTTGTTGGGCGGGTTTCCTGATTCCGGGTTGTAATTCTGGAAATTCCAGACACATTCCCATGTATCAGCTTCAATCGCGCTCATTGTGCAGGAATCAGCCTCGGCATATGAGTCAGCGCCTGCGCCCTCATTGAAATTCTTGTTAAGGTCCTTTGTCCTCAGCATTGTCTTGCCGGGGGAAATGCCGGACAATGCCTCCTCTATTTTTGCAGTAATCCTTACTGAATGCCTCCTCACTGACTGGGGGAAGTCATCCTGGCTGTTCACAATTTCAACTGACTTGAATTTCGGGGCTGTCTTGTCGACATAGAGGTCTGCATCTCCTGTGCCCGGGCCGTTTCCAAAATCATCCACTGCGGAAATCTCAACTGTGAACGGATTCCCATCCGGAATCCCGCCTGCGCCCATGTCGTCCAATGACATGCCCGTGGATGCATCATCATCCCCATACCACTGCGCCCTATATCCTCCTGTGTTTGCTGATTGCTCGTAAACCCTTGTTGGGTTGGGATATGCGTCAAAATTGGCAGTGACCCTTTCCACATCTGAAATCAAGGACGCAGAAATTGTGGAGGATATTGTGTTATTCTCGCGGTTAATGTAATATCTGTCATCAAGCGGATCATAATGGTTTGATATAATCAGGGTATCATCTACATAAGGCGATTGTGATGCAGCAACTGTCACGCTTGCAGATTCATTGTTGCCAGCAACATCAAAAATATTGATGTAAACCTGCTTGCCAAAGCAGTCAGTGTCAACTGTGCCAATCCCTGTTGATGCGGTTCCCCAAGTGCAGGTCACTTCTCCGGGATATCCTGGATTTTCTTCGCAGGTTGTAGCAGCTATGCCCTCCCCTGTTCCCATGTGGCAGTCAGGGCCTTTGGCATATGCCCTTGCGTTTCCTGTTTCTGGCAGTATCCCTGAAGTCTCGTCCCTGGCAATTGTTGTGATCTTCAGCTTGCCTCCCCTTGACAAGGAAGCAAGGTTGGTTATTTCCGGAATCTGCACAAAGCTCGGCGGCAAATTGTCCAGCTGGGCCTCACAGCCATCCAGTTCTGCGCATGCAGCATCCTGCAAAATCGGATTGCCTGCATCATCCGCGCCAGTCACTGTGAAAACAACAATGCTTCCATCGCTTCCTGCAACCTCAACATTCTCGAACTCGCATTCCCATACTCCTGGCACAGAGTTGCCTTTCTGGGCACAGGACTTGATGGACTGTGACACAACGCTGTGCCCCGGGCTCGTTGCCTCGAGGTGCACATTCTTGTCGCCAAACCCTGAAACACCGCTCAATTCCAGGGGGTCTGAGTCGTTCAGCAAAACCAGGATGGAATTTTCCGTAGCCTTGAGCATGTTGATTGTGCCTTTTCTCATAATGCCTTTGATTACAGGCGCAGAATTGTCAAGCTCGTCCTGCGGCATTTCGCTCAATGTCCAGAAATCAGCGTCGCTGAACTCATTGCCCTTTAGGTCAGCAACCTTGACGCCCATAGGCTTTGTCTTGTCGCCAGTCCCAACAGTTATTTGCCAGGTCAATTCATACTTGTGCGCAATTTCAGTCAGCCGCACAGCCCCTCTCAACTCATCTTCATCAATGTTAAGGTAGTTTGCATCCAGAAGCGGGTTGGCAATTCCCTCATCATCTGTAAAATTGGCCTTTACAACAATTGCCTGCCCGAAGCTCACATAATCAGTACTGCTTATTGGGTCGCCGATTACAGTCCCGATTGATTTTTCAAAGCCGCCAGGCCTTGGAACCGGCTTTGGCGTTTTCAGGTCCAGGAAATAATTGCCGGCCAGGCATGACTGCGCCTGCGCCTGTCCCAATTTGTCATCTGCATCAACGCAGATTGACACTTCCTCAGAGAACTCCGCCCCGAAATCAGAGATCAGTTCTGTCCTGGGAATCCTCAATGTCTTATTTCCAGCTGGAATCTGGCTGCAGCCAGTGTTCAAATCTGCCAGGTCCTGGGTGTATTCCTCAGATGAGACCGGGTCATCTGCTTCAGCAATTGTCAGCCTGACTTCATTCAATCCAGCGCATTCCTGCCCTGTAGCGCCTGAAAATGCCCTGTCGCCAGAGCCATCATTGTAGGTTATTGACAGATAGCCGGGCGGTATGAGCTGCGTCGCAGATTTTATGCTCATAACAGGCGGTTGGGTGTCCACATAAAAATAAAATCCCTGGCTCGCGATCAATGTCTCGGGCGCCCTGGACAATTCCTGGTAAAGGTTGACATATCCCTCATTCTCGCCCGGGCTCCATGTGCTGACCGGCGCCTGCGCGTAATCGCACATCATGTAACCGGGGTATTTTACAGAGTTTGCGCATGATTCGCCCGCCCCTCCATAGGAAAGCAATGTGGTTGGCAAATAAATCGCCAAATATCCTTTTTTGAGCGCCGCAACTTCATCGACAACTGCGTGCGTCCTCACAACAATGTAATCATCAGGCAGCATCACATTGCTGTCCCTGTGATTATTGAAGTTGGCGTCCTCAGAGCCATAAACTTCCACTGCCCTTATATTCCCTCCGCCAAGGGCAAATGAGCTGTAGAATGGCAAGCTAATGATAAGGGCAATCATAAACGCTGCAACTTCCCTCAATCCTCTCGAATCCATGTTTTTCCTCTTGCCCGCTCTCTTTATCCTGATTTAATATATATGGTTTGCGCTGTTTAGCTCAATGGCACGCCAAACCTGTATGGCCCGTAATTTGAGCATGCAATGCTTGTCTTGCAGGCCACAATCATGAAATAATACTCTGTTCCGGGCTCAAGCGCTACAAGGGTTGCTGAATGCACCTTGGATGTGCCTGATGCTGATGCAATTGTTCCCTCCCAAATCCCGACTGCCTTTCCGTACCTGATGCTTCCGGTTGACAATTCATCCGTGTTCCAGTTTATTGTAGTGGTAATTCCGGGGATAGCGCTCATGCTGTTGACCCTTGCGCCTGGCCTTGCCTGGAGCCTCAGCCTAGCGGTCATGTCCGGCCATGCCTCCTGCATGATGTCAAAGTCTGTTCCAGTGGCAAGGTAGTAGCCATCGCAAACAAGCGTGCCCTGCCCCTGGCTTGACATGTTGTACCTTTCAATTGAATTGCAGACATAGGTTGTCAAATTATCATAGCTTACGACAACATACTTGTCTTCATCCGGAGTCCCCTGCTTGTCCCTGACCCTTCCAACAATTGTCTTGTCGCCAACATGGATTGTGTAAAACTTGTCGAATACAAACACATCAGTCGGGACATTGGCGGATGAAATGAACAATCCACGCACCCAGTTGATGACAGTCTTGACAGGGCTTGTCAGGAAGCCGAGGAATGCCTCGAGCCTTGTAGGCGCCCCCAAATCCATGCCAACATTGTTGTAAATTATCATCTCATAATTATTGTCATACCATACTTTCCTGGCTGCATCGCAGTTGTCAAACCCTTCTGCGCCCTTGCCGTCGCAAACTCCGGCAAAATTCCTTCCAACCGTGCTCTTCAGGTAATCTGAGGCATTGCTTACATTATTTATTGATGTTCCCACTGCAACCTTAAACCTGTTGTTGTCGTTTGTGTCATTGTACTGCAAGACACAGAAATTATTTGTGGGCGCTATGTTCCTGGGGCTCCCGACACCGCTCAGGTAATCATGCAGGCTCTTCGGCGTTCCAGCATCAAATTCCACATCATAGTCAATATAATTCAATGTATTCTCATAGCTGTCGCAATAGATTGAATAATCCACAATTTTCTGCTCTGCTGTGAAGTTTAGCATCTTAGCTGCAATCAACCCTGTCCTTGTTGTCCAGTTGCCATTGTTGCATGCATGGTCATAGAAATACCTGAAATTGCCATTTGTGCAGCCTCTTCCATCCAGATAAATTGAGCTAAATGTATCATAGTCATAATCATATTGGGCTTTCCTCTCAGCCTCATACCTGCTCCTTGGCAGGAAGCATTGCCCGGCCCCTGCGCAGTAATCATAAGTCAGGTCTGACCAGTCATATCTCTTGACTGCGTTCTGCCAATTTCCTGCCTGGCATATCCATAGTCTTTCAAACCCGGGCAAAGGTAAGGAGCGATTGAGCAAATCAAATTCATTAGTGCAATTATTCCCTGTCCAGCAGGAATCAACGCCTTTGCAGCAGGAGCTCATTGTTGAGGAATTGTACAGCAGGTATTCCTCCACTTTTATTTCTTCATGCAAGCTCATGGGAAGGTATGCATCATGGTAATCGGGTGCATAAGCGCATGCACTGTAATTTTCAAATCTCCTGGTCTGGTCCTGCCAGAAACCTTTGCCAATGTCAAGGCTTGCCTGCTCTGCAATTGGCCCAAGGTCATTGTTGGCGACAAAAATTGCATAGTCATAATATGACAGCATTTTTCCCACTTCAGGGAAATGTATTGTCTGGCCGCAATTGTAAACAGCCCCTCTCACTCCAGCGCTTGCCGAGGACAGCTGGCCGGCTGTTGCATCTGTAATCGTGCAAATATTATCAGAGAGCAGGTTCCTATAAATGATTGAAGCGTATTCATAGCCTTTTGTGGTTATTTCCGTAACTCCGCTGCCAGTTTTCGTAGTCTGGTTGGTCTGTTCACTCAAGGCTTCAATGTAAGTTGGGTTCCCAGTCAAATCAACTGTCCTATTATCCTGCCTGTAGAAGAAATTTTCGAAGTTCCTTGTCTTGGAAATCATGCTCCTCAGGCCTGATAATGCCGGGGCATCGCCGCGTTCCCTGAACCCGAGCAATCCAATGAACCAGTTCCACATCCTTTTCGCAAATCCAGTTGGCTGGCCAGGCGCAGTGATTGCATCATCTGTGCTCACAACAAGGATGCCAGTCTCAAAGTCCCACATCACTTTCCTGGCACGGCCGGCATAAGACGCATCAATCTCGCAATCAGCCAGCCCTTTTCCTGCAGCAGAGTCGCAGGCATTGGGGAAATTTGCCATGATTATCTTCAGGTCACCTTCAATCATCGTATGGATGGAAAATGCCGGGTCATCCAGGGCTCCCGGCGGGCTGAATGCAAAGGTAATCTGCCTGTTGCCCAAATTGTAATAGGTGCATACGGGCGTGGCAGTGCCATGGTAAAGTTTCATTATCCTGGAAACATTGCTCATATTGTTGCATGCAAATGTGAAATTCGCATCAGCGCCATAGGCCTTTTCAGTGACGTTCAGCAATGTAATTGCAGCGAGATGCGTCAAAGTTGTCCATTCGCCGGACAGGCAGTAATATTTTCCTTGTACTGCACCTGTCGCTACACATCCAGCAGGCGAAGTTCCTCGTGCAGTTATCCAACATTTGTTTTGTTCAAGACAATAACCATACTCCGATAAGTCATACGCATCCTTGCGGTAAACCTTGCTCCAGTCTGAGTATAGTTGCACATACTCGCCAGTTGGCAATCCGACATTCGGATAAGTGACAGTGGCATTCAGCCTGCATACATAAGTCTCTGCTCTGCCCTGGTCATATGGGCTGAACAATGATTCTGGCCTGCTTCCTGCTCCAATAAATTCATCCTGGGTAAAATTAGTGACATCGGAATTCCATCCTCCGACACATTTCCTTCCATTCCAGCATTTGTCAGAAGGGCAGCATCCATCAGGGGAGCTGGTGCCGAAAGGCAGGTGGGCCTCTGTTTCAAGCATGGCAGAATACTCCCACGGCACGGTCAGGTTGTTGAAATCGTACTTGAAGCTGCAATTGGCAAAATTCCTAAACCCACCCAAAGTTTCATTCCAGAAATACATGGCAAAATACGCTGCAGGCGGCACAGCCGGGCTGGTTTCCCAAACAGGCGTTTCAGCAGGCGGCGCAGTATTCAAGATTGCAAACATATCCACATCCCTGTCCTCTGGGACAGCATAATTTTCCAGGCAATTGAACCATCTTGTATAATCCAATGGCTTGGGCGGCAGGTCATATTCAAAGCTCCTGACGCTGTATTCAGCTGCAAGAACAGGGCAAAGGTCATTTGCTGATCCAACATTCCGATAAAATGCGCCCAGGAAATATGATTTGTCAAGGTGCTTTTCCAGGAGGGCAGTTATTCTCTTGGCCCCTGATTTTTGGATAAATATCGTATCATAGAATTTGGGCTGTGCAACCAATGGCTCAAGGTCATATGTTGCTGCCCCTCCGCTTGACAATTCAGCCGGCAAGCCAACAGGGGAGCCATCATTGTAGTAATCCTGGAAATCCTGAGTGTACTTTTCAACATAGGAAGTATCCATGCCTCTATCCAATCTTGTCCGGTAGTCTATTGGCGCATTGCTTATCAGGATTATCCTTGTTATATTGTTGTAGCCGATGCTCTTTATCCTGTGCCTTGTGTTGAGGTTTTGCGCATTATGGTAGCCCCCTGCATCAGTCCTTGGCGTGAAATCCCTTCTGGTGCGCCTTGGCGGGCCGTTATTGTCATTGTTGTAGCCAACACCAAGAATCTCGTCCATAAATTCGCTTACAATGAAATCCTGCGGGTCGCCGGGCAGCATAAGCTCATTCCCGAGGCTGGGATTTGCATTCAGTGATTTGTTAAGCAATACTCCTGCAATTATCGTGTTTGTCTCAGCATTCCGATAAACACAAGTGATTTCTTTGTCAATTGGGCAGGTTCCCGCAGCGTTCTTTGCAAAGCAATCAGCGCTGTCGCACACAACTGTGAAATCAGCATAGCCTAATTCCTCACCGAGCTCAAGCATGTTCGCAAGCAGGTATTTAGTCCTTGATTCCCAATTGTCAGGCCGGGGCGATGCAAGGCAGTACTTATCATTCGAAATTTCTCCCATGAAATAGCATCCCTCCAGCAGGGTCCCGCTGCTCGCATCAGTATAGCTCTGCCAGCATTGCCCCTGGGTTGGGCAGTATTGCCATTCATCCGCATCTGGTGTTGTATTGTACCAATGCTTTTTCAGGAACGGTATGCTCCAGTTTGTCCAGTCAAATACCTTGTCGGCATTCTGGTCTTCAGCCAAGCACACCGGGAACGGCTCGCTAGAGTGGGTATTGCGGTAATCATCTCCGGAGAGAACATTAACGCATGCTGAGCCGTCCCAGCATTCTGTGGCTTGGCAACAACCAAAATTAAAATCCGATTTTAGGAATGGCAATGGGTCTTCTGGATTCTTATTTCCCTGTATTTTGACAAGGTTGAAGCCGTCTGCATAAATATCGCCTGTGCCGCTCGGGCTGGTGATTAAGAATATCTTGGCAACTGCTGCGCCTGGATTGGTCCTGAACCTGACATTCTTCCTGATCCACTGGCCTTTTTTGCCAGCCATGTTTGCTTCAGTTATGTAGTAATCATTTGCATCTGTGTTTAGGATTGTGTATTCATGGTTTGTCCCGATTCCGCTTAACTGCACTTGCCTGTGCAGTTCCCATGTGCCAGTCAAGGCCGCGCTTACAGGGACATAGACATAAACCGAGGCTTCGTACTCTGTGTTTCCCTCAACAGGTATGTCAATTGTCCTGATGCCTCCATAATCTGAAGGGTCACTGATGGTTATTCTCACTGCAGAACTGCCGAACTGGCTTTCAGGGTAAATTGACTGGGGGCTTGGTATGAATGCATCATATTCTGGCAGGGACACAATTGGCCGTGGCGAGCCTTGGATAATCCATCCTGGTATGTCAACTCCCTGCCTGCAGCAGACAGCAATTGTTGCATCCGGGTCAGTTGTGTCGCATGAGGCAACATGCGAATCGCTTTCCTTATACAGCTTGGCGACACAGTCATATCCCTCATTCAATGGGCATCCATCTGCAGTTACCTCGCCGACAAAATTTCCGCATTGGACATTGCTTACAGCGCTCCCGAAATTTACAGGGCCATAACCTGCTCCGTCATAATCATTCTGCGCAGCATGCGCGCCGCTGGCTTTGACGCTCGGCAAACTCGGATCGAATATCCTGAGGACAGTGCCTCCATCATTGGGCAATTCAGGATCCCGCGCAACGCCTTCGCAGCAGGCAACAAGATTGTAGTCAGCTGCATATTCACCTGGATGAGCGCTGTAAATGTCATAAGGCAGAATCTGCCTGTTCCTGATATCACTGGTTGCATGGCTGCCATCATCCCATATCCTGAAAACAGAATTCAATTCAGGGCAAGGGCTTCCGCTTGCGTCATCCCTTATATCACAGCTCAATGTCTGCCCTGTCTGGGGAGGCAAAGTGTAATGCACTCTAATCTTGATGTGGTCAACCATCGCTATTTTAACCTGGCCTGACAATTTCACAGAAACAGCAATCCCGAAGCTTGGCGAATTCACAATAGCAGGTGTCAGGCTTGCGGCGCCCCACATGTCAACAGCGCTGCCATACTTGACAATAAGGTCACTTCCAGAAAATGTCCATGCAGCCGGGTCAGCTTTGTTGTTTCCTGTTATGACATTGTTCACAACCAGCCTGACATCATTGTCATAAACATAAGGTGTTCCGGTATTGCTTCTCCTTTCTATCCATGCCTCTACTCCTGTTATTACCGCTGTGTCCGGGATGGCAAGCCCAAAATCAGTGAGCTTGAGATAATGTGTAACCTCATAAAAAGTTTGAGGAGTTGCAGGCGAATGTACACCTAATACCCACATATTATCTGAGAACTTTGCATTGTCCGGGGTAAGCCAAACTCTTGTCCCAATGCTGGGATCGTCTGTTATTACTGCTGCGGCCAGGCCATCCCTGTAATCTGCTGCAACTGTCTCTAATCCGGAAAACAGAAAAAACAGGGCAAATGACATCAGAACAAGACTCCTTGGCCTAAGCAAAACCTTTCTGTATTCACTGTTTCTGCTTTTACTCATTCTTTGGATTCCTTATCAGCTCAATCCTTCAAAGCTTGGGTTGGTAATGAGATTGAATGATTGTTTTTTGGCAAGGCCAGGCTCGCAGGAGCAGGATGCCGGGTCAAGTTCGCAGCTCTCGCCATGCTGTACAGCAGTGCAGAAATTATCCACGCACATGCTCCCCCCTAAAGCAGGGCAAAGGTTGCAGTCATTGTTTGTCTCACATTCGACAACGTCAAATGATGGATTGCTTGCTGACTGGCCTCCCCACCAATTGTTGTCAGCAAAGCTTCCTGTGAATGCAGTGGCTGTTCCAACAGACCGTGTGCCTAAATAAGCAACATTGCACATTGGCTCAAAGAGATATTCTGCCGTGCTTGTCCCTCCGGCAGCGGTTTTCCCTATTCCGAGCATGTATTCATAATTATCACCTGGTGCAGGAGACTGGTCGCAGAAATTCTTGCCGGCAATGCCGGTATTTAGTATGCATGAAAACAGGAAGGTCCAGTCAGGCGACTGCCCTGCAGTGCCTGTGTACAATGAATTTACCTTTATTTTCAAGGTGTCAGACAAAGCTATTTTATTGTCAGATGCATCGTTCAGGTCATCATAAGTGATTGCAGGCGCTGAAATATCAACTGGCGCGCAAAATCCGCCGCCAATGTTTGTCCCGCCTTTGCTTGATGTCCAACCCAAGTTTGCAGTCCCTGTGCAGGCATCATTGCCCCCGCACCTGATGAAATTCCTGCCTTGCACCCCGGCAACTGTCATTATGCCTCCTGCATTTGTTGCCCCTGGGTCAGGGTTGCCTGAATTCTTATTGCATGCCGGGTCGCCGTCCGCTGTTGACTGGTCAGAGCATTGATAGAATCCAGAGCCTGTGCAAACGCCATAAGTTGTTCCCTGCTGGGCCAATGAGCCGCACATGCTTCCCCTTGTGCCATCGCATCGCGTGCATGTGTCTAATCCGCCATCCCCATTTGTATCAGTGCAAAAATTTGGTATTACCCCTCCTGTGCATTCAGCACCTGAAGTGCACGGGTTTCCATCTGTTTCGCAGGAAAGGTCAGCCAGGTCAATAAACCCGTCGCCATCATTGTCATTTCCATCGCCGCAGGCAGCAGCGCTGCTTTCCGGAAGCTCGCACAAAATGCCAGAGTCAGTTGTCACGTCATTGCAGTCATGGTGAGGGCAGCCGTTGCAGGTGTTTTGGCACGTATTTTTTTTATCAACGCATGCATTGGCTGAATAGGTTCCTTTTGGGTCGCATAAAGGGTAGACATCAGAGCCATAAGATGCCGAGCACAGGCCATCCTTGTCCCCGCACACGCCATCGCTGGGTGTTCTCTGGTCGCCTGACTTATACCCATTTTGAACAATGCCACCCATAGGGTCACCTGGCCCGCTGTCAGAACAATAAAAAGTCCCACCCTCTGCAGCACCGCACCCTGTTCCCAATGGGGCATTGACACATTGCCCGGAGCAACTAAGCGGCGGCCAACAAAAAACAGGCCATTCGCATCTCTGGCAAAGATAAGCATCACAATCTGCCTGTGAATTGCATTGGACGCCTTGCGCAGGCTTTGGCGTGCCCGCCAAAGTGACAGTTATCACTGTTAACAGAAATAAAATAGTCACTAGCCGCGACTTTAACTTGTATATTTTCACATTACCAACCCACTCTAGCAAAATAAGCCAAATCATACCAATTTTATATATAAATATTGTGATTTATGGTATATGCAAATTTATAAATTATATAATCTCATTTTGTAGAAAAGTTGCCATAGCCGCACAAGAATTATTTTTTTAATTATGCCTGATGCAGGCTACTCTACCGAGCGCATGAGACTCAGTTCGGAAATTCTGAATGTCATTTGCTAACACATAATATTGTGCGTTGAGTGCATCATCACTCACCAAGAAATATCGAATTCCAGTAGATACACCCACTGCTTGCATTGGATATTGCGTCAAATCATGTAATGAAGCAAGATCATAATCAAAACCGAATTCATTTTTGCATGCATTCTTTTTTGTGGCTAAATCAGTATTCGAGGGGTAGTCTCCCTTTACCGTGAATCTCAATGGTGCTCCTTTGTATATGCATGCAATTCTGCCGGTATAACCATTATGAAAAGACATTCCATTTATCTTAAGAATTACTCCCACATCCTCATCTATATCAACAGCAGTCCACGCATTTGCACCATTAGTTGTATCTTCCATCTTTACAAAATATCCTGGTGGAGAAACATCCTGCTGATATGCAGCAATTTCAAGCGCATTGGCAATTGTATATTCACTGCCGAATCCTATGTTTGGATCAGGGTTTGCGCAAATTGATGCCTTATTGGCAGTTGTTCCAGAATAATCCGCCCTTTCTGTATACCTAATCAGAGGCTTTATTGGATAGTGGAATGCACCGTTTATTTGAACGCCATTGGCGTCTATAGTTATTGCCTGGGAAACAACACAGGTTATATCTCTCTTCCTTGTTCCAGTTGTATACACATCTACACATGTCCTTGATTCGCTTGATTGGCAAGCATATTGACTATTAATATTCCCATCGCAGGTGTCGCTATCTCCAACAGACACAAGTTGCATGGCTCCGTAAACATCCGCATCAGCAGTGCCAACATAAATTGTCCCAATCGCTTCCAAATTATGGGTTGGCGTTGCTGTCCCAACCCCGACACTGCCTAAATTATAATAAACATTCAGACCATTCCTTGTCCACGATGCCTTGCTTGAGATTTCAGTGTCAACATATTTCTTGCTTGCGGCAGAATTGTCAGTGCCGGGAACATCAGGCACGCCTGTAATGTCACCTGCAACTTGAAGCGTTGAGCCTACCTGCAATGCCCCTGCTATAAGCGCACTTCCGCCAACTCTCAATCGCTGCGCGCCTGCTGCTGTGCCAATGACCAATGCATTCGTGCCGCCAGTCAATTCAATGTTGCCAGTTGTTTTTGTCGCGCCACCGATATTCAGGACATAAGAAGCATCCGGCGCAATATTGATCCCCAATTTTGCAGATTGAAGATTGCCGGTAAACACTCCTGACGAGCCAGCCAAGGCGCCAGTCAGTGTTGTCGTGCCAGCAACTGTCATTGCGCCCTGCAGTGTCGTGCCAGTCTGCACTGTTAAATCGGGAAATACATAGCCTGTTCCTGATGCAGTCCCTCCACTTATCTCATTCAAAGTATGCCCCTGCGGCGCAACAGCAACGCCCACAGCAATGGCTAGCACTGCAAAGAAAACAATAAGCTGCCTAATCATCCTCATTATTATATCCACCTTGCCATGCCTTGCATGGGAATAAGAAGTATATATATTTTTTGCAAGAATCATGCATCATCAAGCAGATTCTTCACTTTCACTTCTGTTAACGATTCTGTGGAGAGCTTTTTGCTGGCATCTAAAAATTCTACTCCCAGAATTTTTCCCTTGTCATCCTCATCTATGGTGGTAAAGTCGTCAAGCTTCCTGTTTTTTCCGACTTTTTCCTTCCTGAACCGAATGTACAGAGCATGGGCCTCTTTGTCATAGCTGATTTCCATTTTACAGCAGCCTTATCCCATCCTTGAGAATTGATTTTACTATTGCATCTTTCTTATTATTATAAAACAGCTTTTTGCCGAAATAGTGCATTTCAATGTTTTTACCATAAACAACCTCAAGTCTGGAGACGAAAGAGTCTATTGGGTCTTTGCTAATGTTTTTGCTGTGAACAATTGCAATATCCACATCAGAATCTACATTATATATCAGCTTGGCAAATGAGCCAAAAAGATGCACTTCAATTCCCTTCATCCTGCTGAGATTGTCAGTCAAGTCCATTAGCAGGCAGTAAACATTGAATGGCATTTCCCTCATTTCCTTATACTGGCTTGAGCACATCGCTATGATTTTCTTGCCTTCTTCATTTTCAAAATTTACAGAGTAAAAATTACCCTCTTTTTTCAATATTGAGGAATTTAACAGGCGAAACAGGGCATTGTCCAAAGGAACATTGTTAAGACCAATTTTTTCCTTAATCTCATTCCTGTTATGCCTTGAACCCGGTGATACGCTGAATAGTGTCATTATCTTGAAGCAATCAGGGGTAAATGCCGGGTTAATCATCTTTTTGCCTCCAATAATATATCCATCTTAGCGATAAATGGCTCGACTTTATTGTTCAGAAATTTTTGCGCTCTTGCCCTGTACTCTGATTTCATGTAATTGCTGCCGGTAAAATATTGAGTTTTCGTTCTCTCTCTTTTAGCCTCAGCCAGGTCATTTGCCATATGGATAAATTCATTGTGGCCTGCTTCTAAGAGTTTTATTATCCCCTTATTGTCAATTAGCCCTCTTAGCGCCTTAATAGTTGTGGAATGAACTTGCACATCTATTTTTATTTTGTATGCTTTGGCCAGAAAAAGCTTAGTTATGTCATGCATGGCATAATAACCAGAAATTATGCTCCATCTTGGAAATTCTTGAATGATAAACCTGCAATGCTGCAGATTGTCTTTATAGGAATGAAAAAAGAAATTTACATAACGCTCCTTTTCCAATTCCCCAATCCTGCTGACTTTGCCTTCCCTTAGCAAAATCTCAATTTTTACCATTTTTTTGGTATATATATCTTTTTGTTTAAATACTTTACCATTTTTTTGGTATATTAAATACCTTATAATGACTTGAAATGACGCACTCAAGAAAATATGGAATTAATTCACTGCTCCATATTCTTCCATTCCTCGATGTTATGCACTTTCATCGTGCAGAATTTCTTGCCTTCCCAGTAGACCCAGCAGGAATCGCCGAACTTGTCCCATCTAAGGCAGCCAACGCAAACCGGGGCGCCAGGCTGCTTTGCCCTGTGCTCCTTCTTCTTCCCCTCTTTTTTCTTCGCTTTCGCCATTTTAATCAGCCAAACAGCCTCTTATACTCAGCAACGCTATTAATTCCGAAAAGGCTCATTAATTTCCGCTTGCCGTTCGGAGCCTGAGCAAGTTTCCTTATCATTCTCATCCTTTTGCTAATCTGCGCATCAATAAACTCATTGTGGGCTTCTTTCCAGCCGGGATTGGACTTAACATAGTTTGCCCATCTTGTCACTTGGTTATCCTCCTTTATCATAGCCTGTACCTTCTTATCATGCTTTTTATCTTCCCTATCTCATCCTCATCAATATCATCTGAATAAACAATTCTTAAATGTTTCGCATCTGACATGTCCTTGTCAGATTTCAAGTACTCTTCCTTGAAGGCAATATTGGCATTGACCGAGCTGAACCATACCGGCAGGCCAGTAAATTTGATTTTTTGCCTGGTGGAAATCTGGTAAGCATCAATAATGTCCTTTGCAAACTTGACTTCCATTTCCGGCACCAAAATCTTTCTTTTAATATAGCGGATGCTATTCCCCCCGAGAAGGTAATCAAATATTTCAGCAGCATCCTCACTCTGCACGCATTCAAAGCCTTTTCTTTCCAAGTCCCTGTGCAATATGCCGAATTTTTTAGCAGTGATCTTCTCAATTATCATGTCAATATCCTCTGTGCCCCTTGATCTCCCTGAAGCTATTGCAACAAAACCTGACACAATTATATATTTGCAGTGCCTTTCCACCACTCTGCAGAAATCAATGCAAAATTTATCAAGAATATTCCTTTTTTTTACTTGCCTGTCCATGCCAGATTCAATCAATGAAGATATTTAAATATTGGTATTATACTATTTATCGGTATTATGTTATTTTACCTCACTCTTGCGCCGTCCTTCACCTTCTCAACCTAACCTTTCTCTAGAGAAAGGTTAGAATCCAAAGAGTCGTCGCCTGCGGAAACTTCGTTTCCTTGGCTCCAGGCTTTGCTTCGCAAAGCAAATTTACCTCACTCTTGCGCCGTCCTTCACCTTCTCAACTTTAATCTCTTCCTTATCTGTCTTAAAAACTTTTCCATTGCATGTCGGCTTCCCATCAACAATTCTCATCTCAATCTGCTGGAAATCCTTGAAGCTCAGAATATTGTTGGCATCATCTGGCTCTGCTCCATCAATGTAAACCTGGTCGCCTGGCTCGCTTTCCTCTGCAAATAGCACTCCGACTTCCTCCCCGTCGTCGCCTGCCAAAAGCATTGCCTCGCTTTCCACGCCCCTCAATTTATTCCTTTCCAGGTTTGTGACTATGCACAATTTCTTTCCCAGCAGGGAGTCATTTGTGTAATGCCCCCTTAATCCGGCAACAATCCTTCTTTGCTCTGTTCCTAAATCAATTTTCAGAAGCAGCAATTTGTCGGCATTTGGGTGGTTTTCAACTGACATCACCTGCCCAACTTTGACATTTAACCTTGAAAATGTTATGCCTTCATCCTGTTTCGGCGATTCGTCTTCCATTTTTTCCCCCCCAAAAACCTCAAGCTTTTCATCGTCAATTTTTTTGATAATGATTTCAGCCCTGCTGATTTTGCAGGAAGCCAGGGTATCATTCAGGTTGCCCCACTCCAGCCCCTCCAGGCCAAGCTGCTCTTCCAGCCGCCTTGAAAATTCCGGGAGTATCGGCTTGACCAGGATGCTGACATCCTTCACAATGTTCGCCACGCTATTCAGCACCTTGTGCGCGCCTTCCTTGTCCTCCTTGACCATTTTCCACGGCGCATTGTCCTGCATATACTTGTTGCCCTGGCTGGATGCATTCAGTATCAGCTTGACAGCTTCGCGGAAATCAAGGTTGCCGTATGCATCCTGGATTTTATCATAATTTTTTCTCAGCCCTGCAATGAAATCACTGTCCAGGCCGCTGCCTATCTGAGACTGGAAAGAGACATTCAGCATGCTCAATGCCCTGTATGCAAGATTTGCAATGTTCGCCACCAGCTCATTGTTTATCCTTTCATGGAAGTCCTTGAAATTCAAGTCAATGTCCGACAGCTTCTTGCTGAGGTTTGAGGCATAATAATACCTGAGGAACCCTGCGTCATAATGCTCAAGGAACTGCCTTGCCGTGAGGAAAGTCCCCCTTGACTTCGACATCTTTTCCCCGTTCACTGTCAGGAAGCCGTGCACAAACAGGCTTGTAGGCATGTTAAAATCAGCAGCATGCAGAAGCGCTGGCCAGAACAGGTAGTGGAAGTATATAATGTCCTTCCCGATAAAATGGATAATCTCGGCATCCTCGCTTTTCCAGTAATCCTTCTCGGCATCCAGCCCGTTTTCCCTTGCGTAATTTTCCGTGGAGGCAATGTAGCCAATTGGCGCGTCCAGCCAGACATAATAATACTTGTCCTCTTCGCCCGGTATCTTGAAGCCGAAATAAGGGCCGTCCCTTGAGATGTCCCAGTCCTTTAAACCTTCTTTAATCCAGTTCAGCACAAAATTCCTGACCTCATCCTGCAGGCTCTTGTTTTCCTTCAGCCATTTTTCCAGCATCCCTGAAAGCGAACTCAATTTGAAGAAATAATGGACAGATTTTTTCCTTGCCGGCGTATTTTTGCATAACACGCAATAAGGGTCAACAAGCTCTATAGTGGCATAGGCGGAATTGCATTTCTCGCAGACATCCCCGTACTGGTCCTCTGCCCCGCACTTGGGGCATTTTCCCTTCACGAAACGGTCAGGCAAAAACCTCTTGTCTGTTTCGCAGTAGGCCAATTCAACTTCCTTGGTGTAAATCAGGCCTTTTTTCTTTGCAGACTCGAAAAAATAATCAGAATATTTCTTGTTTTCAGGAGAATTGGTGGAATAATAGCTGTCGAAGTGTATCTGAAAGTCAGCAAAATCCCTCGTGTGCTCTTCATAGTATTTTGCAATCAGTTCTTCAGGTGTAATGCCCTGCTTTTCAGCATTTATCTGGATTGGCGTTCCGTGGGTGTCATCAGCGCAGCAGAATATTGCATCTTTTCCAATGAGCTTCAGGAACCGAACATAGACATCGGTCTGTATATACTCTACAAGATGGCCTATGTGGATCGGGCCGTTTGCATACGGCAAGGCAGCGGTTACAAGTGTCCTTTTTCGCTTAGTTGGCGCCATTTCGCATCAAAATGGCTAAAAAGGCGCAACTTTAAAAAATTAATGAGTTTCCGGCACAAATTTTCAGATGCTAAGATAACATGGCCAGGAGGTGAGAAAAGAAAAAGATGATGAAATCTTATCCTGACTGGTGGTCTTGTCAATCAAAAGGAAAAATAATAAAAAAGAAAAAATCGATGAGAATTTTATTTGCGTTTTGCCTTGCCGACTTTTGGGTGTGTTGCCGGGCTTTTGAAGCAGCACTGTAAGGCTGTTTTCCCAGAACCACACGGGCACGGCTCGGATTTGCCGCAGCACTGCACATATTTTTTCTTTGAGCCGCACGGGCATAGTGCCATCAGCTTCTCGTACATTGTCATATTTTTTGCTTTACCCATTATTCCCCTCCTTTATTTAACAAACATGCAGGCTTCAAACTGCCGTTTATTAACCATTGTTATCTCACAGCAATAGAACCTATTTAAAGGTTATCATTTGCAAAAATAGAAACAAAATGGCAACAATTATCAATCATCATCGCCATCATCCTTTGCCCCTTTCTCCTTCATCTTCTTGGTGACATCAATGTTTGCGCTGCAATGGCCGCACCTGAACCTCAGGGTTTCAACGCCTTCAATTTTTTTCCTTTTGAACTGGGCTTCAGCTTCGCCTGGTTTTTTGCACTCCGGGCATGTGTATTGTGCCTCTGCTGTCAGGCTTTCCTCATATTCCTTTTTCTCGAGTGTGTACTTGCATGCAGGGCACGTGTACTCCTTTGCCCTTATCCTTACTTTTCCAGATTCGTCCCTCGGCTTTCCCATCAGTTCTTTTTTGCATTTCGGGCATTTCTGCTTGTACACCCAGCAAACGACTTTTCCGTCGCCAACTGCCCTTCTTGTAAAATAGATTAAGTCATCCACGCTGTCTGGAAATTTCACCATTGTCATCGCCTCAAATTTGTCAGGTTGCTTTCGTTTGCTGCTGGAAGCCAGTCCTTTTGGGCCGCCTCACTGGCCACTCCCGCGACATTCTTGCCTGTCCCCTTTACCCATGACCAGAATTTGCCGAGGAAAGTCGCCCTGTCTTCAGGGTTGTCCATGTCAAGGTCGTTTATCCTGACAATCATGAATCCCCCAATCAGCATGAATACGACAACAACCATCCATACTTTTACCATTTTCGCCTCCACCTAAACAATGATGCATTATTCATTATGGCCCCTGTAATATTTTGCCGCCAATCAATTCTGGCTCAGAGCTCTCTAAACTCATTTATCATATTGATGACGCCCTCCTTTATAAATTCTGCCGCAATTGCAACCAGGACAAGCCCGAGCACCCTTGACAAGACTTCAATCATCCTTTCGCCAAAAAAGTTCTTGATTTTTTCTGAGAAAATCAGCATTAGCCATGTTATGGCAAGCACAAGAAGCGATGCAATGACCGGCGGCCAATACCCGAATTTCTGGGAAAGCACGATAACTGTTGTCATTGCGCCTGGCCCTGTCAGCAATGGTGTCCCAATCACCACTGCGGCAATCTTATGCACCTTGTCCCTTTTGCTGAACTCCCAGCCAAACAGCATCTGCACCCCCAATATCAGAAGTATGATGCCTCCTGCAACAATAAAGCTGGCAAAGCTTATCCCCAAAAGGCTAAGCAGCAGCAATCCGGAGAACAGGAAAACAAGCAAAAGCCCCAATGCGACCAGGACGGCAATCAGGGCTTCCTTTGCCCGTTCTTTCTCCTTCAGGCCCTGTGTCAATGGCAGGAACACTGCCAATGACATGAACGGATCTATGATTATGAACAGTGCCGTGAAAGACTTTATCACTGCGCTGAGGAACGGGTCAATTGCCATTTGGGCAATTATCCCGCTGTGGTTTTTATATTTTATCTATCTATGCCCAAATAACAAAAAAACAACTTTTATAACACTCAACAATATCCTCCGGCCATGACATACTACGACACAATCGCTTCAGGCTATGACACTCTTTACAAGGAAGAGCAGCTCGCAAAGCTAAAGCTGACACTGAAGTATCTTCATATCAGAAACATTGACCTTGTCCTCGATGTAGGCTGCGGCACTGCCTTTGCAGCAAAGGAAATCCCGGCAAAATACATTGGCATAGACCCTTCATTTGGCATGCTGGAGCAGAATAACGGAAAGGATATTCTTGTGCAGGGTCAGGCAGAAAACATGCCGTTCAAGACCCGGCAATTCAATGTTGTAATCGCATTAACTTCGGTGCATAATTTTGCCGACATTGAAAAAGGCATAAATGAAATGCTCAGGGTCGGGAAAGGCAGGTTCGCAATCTCAGTTCTCAAGAAAAGCGCGCATCTTGAAAAAATAGAATCCATCCTGCACAGGAACTTCAGGATGGTAAGGATGATTGAGGAGGACAAGGACTTTGTCTTTATCTGCTCAACATACAATCTTCTATAGAAAAATATATATATAAACTTAGCAGTAAAAGGCATATTATATTAAAAAAGAGGGTGGACATGGTCAGGCCAGAGATTGTTGAATACATTGAAAAAGAGCTTGAAAAAGGGTTTCACATAGAGGAAATCAAGCGCGCATTGCTTTCTGTTGGCCATGAGGCGCAGCACGTTGAGGAGGCTGTCCTGCACGTCCATTCCAAGAGACAGGCACGGCAGCGCAAGCGAACAGCCCTCATAATACTCATCCCTGTTCTCATAATCCTGATTTTATTGCTCGTTGTGAACCTGATGCGGCAGCAGGAAAAAAATGATTTCCTGGACCAGATAGGCGGCGGGACGCAAACTCCGGCTGACAACATTCCAGATGCAGGAGAGGAGCCTCGGGAAACAATTCCCGGGCAGGGAACTGTAACAGCGCCGCCAGAAGCCATAGGCGCGCCAACAGACGCTGAAAATCTTGACTTGGCCTTGACGCATGGTGATATCTCTTATTGCAACAAAATTGTGGACCCAATAGTGAAGGAAATCTGCACAACTACGCTTAACCCGCCGCAGCGTGAAGTGCCGGCATACGCTGAATCAGATTCACTCCTGCTGGACTCTGCATTCACAACCGGTGATATTTCCAAATGCGATGGCATTGTGGACAATTCAACAAGGGAAATATGCACAAGCACGCTTAAGCCGCAGGAAACTGCTGTCAGTGAATTTGCCGAGCAGGACTCCATCAATTTCGACAATGCCCTGGCAAACTCGGATAAAACCTATTGCAATAATATACATGATGAGGCCCTGAAGCAGACATGCCTGGGCATGCTTGGATAAGTAAAATATATATATGACATCAGCCAGAGGTTTGTTTAACATGGTCAGTTTAAAGAGGTGGGTTCGTGCGTTCAGTATTTCTGTGTTCTTGATAGCCTTATTTTCCCAATATATACTTGCAGCCGGCACTCATACTTGCGCAGAAGTGGGCCTGAATCCGTGCACCGGTGATATTGCTTCAAGTGGAACCATTTCTGCCGGCACCCAGCTTATATCACCTGATATCATGACTAATACTCTTTATGCAGGTACATCAGTTACATCTCCACGTTTGGGATGCACTGGAACATCATCCATGTGCTTTACAGCAGGTGTTACTGGAGCGAGTTCTTCAGCTGCGTTATGGAGCTATGCACAGGGAGGTGCATGGACTGCCAAATTGCTTGGAGCAGCCGGGGCCGATGTCCTTATTGGCCAAAAATTAGCAGTTGGCAATCCCAGTGCCGTTCATCCAACTAATGCCTTGGAAGTTTATGGTACAGCAAAAATTAATAATGGTGTAATCAGCGTGCCGGGCGCAAAATTCGGAGTCGGGACATTGACACCGACAGCAGAGCTTGATGTCGTTGGCCTTGCGCGGGCTCAAAGGCTAAGGGTAACAAGCACTTCGACTCTGGCAGGCTGGCCGGCTGTATTCATTGAAGAACAATCTCCGGGAACATCATATAGGTATGCATTGGCTGCTTCTGCAGGCGGCGGTGCAAGCAGTGGGGCATCTTCCATCGCGATACGCGGAGACAGTCTAAGCAACGCGCCTGGCGCAACAACAGGCGGAAGAAATATTGGGGGTTATTTTTCAGCGTCAGGCAATACCTTCAATAGGGGAGTTGAAGTAAATGTGCCTTATGACACAAACAACTTTGCAATATATTCAGGCGGCGCAGCCAAATCATTTTTCAGCGGGGATATCGGGCTTGGCACAACTTCTCCAGAGCCAGGCAGCAAGCTGACCATTGAAGGTGGAGATGCCACAATAAGGGATGGAAAACTTGTCCTGACAAAAGTGAAGACTCTTACAGATGCGGATGGCGATGGGTATTATGTACCTGGCGTCTCCGGAGTGGATGTAACAACTATCACGGGTTCAGGCTTGACAACCACCACAATTCCGAGCGGAATCACAGTTAACCCAGGGGATGATTTATATGATTGTCAGGATTCTTACTTTCCAACCATAACCTCATCACGCATTCACAAAAATTCTGAATATTGGAAAAGAGTGTCGGTTGGAGGGGCAGTGCCAGCATCCCCTTTAGATGATATCAACTGCGATGGTTCGACGAGCAAGCTGACAGAGCGCTCAATCACTGCCGGTAGTAATTGTGTTTGCTGCGAGACAAAACCGGACAAATACAAGCTGGTGCGCGATATCGACACAGATGAAGCAAAACTCATAAGGCATATTTGTGTCTCAGCTCCCTGTGATAAATGTAATGATCCTTTTCATGAAGCCTATACTTTCTGTGCGACATATGCAGCGGAGGCGCAAAGCTTAGGGACATTGGGTACATGCAATCAGCTGAATGATTATTATCAATAATCTTTTTCTCCATAACTTTTTTATATTCTCTTCCCTTTAGCCCCTTCATGCCTTCCCCGACAGACGAACAGATTGCGCAGCTGCTTCCCTTCCTGAAACATACCAATCCCCATCTCAGCGAGGAAGAGCTGGTTGTGCTTGCAAAGAAAATGCTTTCCATGCCGGCTACGCCGGATGAAACTTCCTCAGACAAGCCCCTGTCAGAAATGATGGAAGGGGCAGAAGATAAAGTTGATTCTTAGGTTTGTCGCTTTTTGGGCTGTGTTGAAAATATTTGTTTTGGCACCATTAATGCGAGCGTCCAATCCTAATTAATTAACAAGCAAAGGAGATTGCAAGAGGAATTTGCTTTATCATTGCACACCTAAACACGCGAGCCGGTGCCAAAACCGAGGCGAAAGCCGAGATTTTCAACACAGCTGCTTTTTGCCTCAAAAAACAAAGCTTTATATATCAATCATTATTTTTATAACGATATGGTTAAAAAATTATCAATAGAAAACGCACTCGAGCCATTTCTGGGCAGGCCGGGCGAGTCAATCCATCTGGCCAGCGTAGCCAGGGAAATCAACCAGCCTTACCCCACTGTTCGGCTCTGGTTGAACGAGCTTGCCGCTCGCGGCATTCTGGGAAAAAAGTTTGTCGGGAGGCTGACCACATATCATCTGAATCTTGGGCATCCCAATCTTATTGATTATCTGCTGGTGGCCGAGCAGCGCCGGCTGATTAGGAAGTGCACAGATGACTTGTTGATGAGGGAAGCGGTAAAGCTTCTTCGCCAGGCACTGCCGGAAAACGCGCCCATTGTCATTTTTGGCTCTGCCACTGTTTCATTTAAAAAGGCAAATGATGTTGATTTGCTGGTAGCGGCCAAAATCAAAGAGCCTTCCATAAACGAAATCTCCGGCACCATAAACAAAAAAATCCACTTAATCAATGTCACAAGCCTTGATGGTGTTTCCAGGCCGCTAAAGGGTGAAATTGTCAAGCATCATGCAATAATCAATGGGCATTATGGTGTTCTGAGGTGGATGCTATCGTAAGCTTGGCGTGGTGCGCAAGGCAGCGCAGGGGAATCAGACTGGTCGAGCCTAATGATAACCTTTCACGGGAATATGAGTCCACTGCCGATGAAACTCTGCAAATACTCAGGGGCATTAAGGGAAAGTCAAATATTTGGCTGGCAACAACTAAATATTATACGGAATATTTTGCCATATATTCCCTTCTCATGAAAATTGGCATAAAATGCGAAATGCATGACTGCACTATTGCTGTCTGCTCCTTTCTCGAAGAGAATGGCACAATCCCTGTTGGTTATTCCAATATCCTTAATGAAGACAAGCAGCTCCGCATTGATAACCAATATTACCTGAAGAACAGGAAAGTGGAAGTCAGCTATAATGGCCTGGCCGAATTTGTGCTCAGAATAAAGGACATCAATCTGAGGCTTTCACCAGAGCAGATTGGCAGGATAAGGAAACAATTGAGTACTATGCTCCTCAAGGAGGGATAATCCCATCGATTTGCGAATCAACAATGTTTTTCTAAAGCTTTATAAACAACCATGCCTTTTATATGTTACTATACAGTAGATACATAGAGGGCGCTATGCGGCAAAATACAATAATAAGCATGATATCTGCTTTGATAATTGCAGTATTGTTGACAGGCAGTGCCATGGCAATTTCCATGACGCCAGGCACAATTGAAGTGAAAGCACAGCTTGGCCAGCCAGCAACTGCAAAAATTCTTGTATCCAATGAAGACACAACAGACATCCTCAATGTTCAGATGTCGCACACCGGCCTGAATGGGTTCATTGTATCATTCAGCCCGTCATTCTTTGCTCTGCCTGCCAATTCCGGCAGGGAAGTTGGGATTACATTGACTCCGCCAGGCAATGCCGACCTCCAGGATTATTCAGGGCTAATCACTGCCGGGAATTCCAGCCTGTTCACTTCCAATACCATAATCGCATCTGTGAATGCAATGCTTTCAATTGAAAATGTCGATGTGAAGTTTGGCGACACAGAGGTCAACAATATCAGGGAGGGGGAAATAATCAGCGCAGATGCCGAGCCAGGCATGCCGCTTGAATTCAAGGTGAGGCTGCGAAATGAATTTCCAACAGCAACCAGCTCTGACACAGGCCAGCTCAGGAATGTATTCTTCAGGGTCACAATAGTTGACCTCGGGGATGAGGGCGACATTGACCTTGAGTCAGAGGATTTTGAGCTTCCTATCCAGGATGCAAAGTCCAAAACGCTGTATTACACAGTCCCGTTAATGATTGAAGAGGGCAGCTATGATGTTGAGGTTTATGCAGAGGGAACAGACGGCGACGGCATAATCCACTCCGAGGCCTGGCAGCTCAGGCTGGACCTCAGCAAGGACGCCCATGATGTCAGGATACTCAATGAAGGGCTTTCAACTGCAATTGTTGACTGCACCCGCAAAACAGCGCTGGCATATGACCTGGTGAATGTCGGCAGCAGCGACGAGAGGCAGGTGTTTGCCAAAGTGGAGAACAGCGAGCTGGGAATCAGGCAAATTACAGGGCCTTTCATACTTGATGCAAACCTTGACTCGCCAATAAACAGCATACCACAAAGCTTCAGCCTCACAATCCCGCAAACCGCCAAGCCAGGAAAGTATCGCCTTGACCTGAGGGCTTATTATTTGACCAATCTTGTCAGCTCTGTGAAGCTGGTTGACCTCGAGGTCAGGAAATGCAGCACAGCAGGGCCTGAAGACACCGGCTCCGGCAGCCAGGATTCAGCGGGGCAGGAAGAGCCAGGCAGCACAGCACAGGAAAATGCCCAGCAGGGAACACAGGAAGAGGGCCTTTCCGAGCAGTTTCCAGGCATAAACCTGGATGATGCAGCAATCGCAGATGTGGTTGACACATCAGCAGTCCCGAAAGAAAATAATGGCAGCCTGAAATCATTGGTTGCCCTCGCAGGCCTTAACATTTTCATATTATTGGTCATCATTTTTGTCATTTACAGGCTTATTGCCTTTGTTCGAAAATAAGGCTTCGAAAATAAGGCCATGGTCAATAAAAAACGTAACTACTGACCAATGCTAAAATATGCAAAGCTTTTTAAACAATCCGAGCTTTGCAATGCGTCCGGGGGTGCACTATAAAATGACACTTAAGAAAATCGCATCAGCAATTATTGCTATACTGGCCCTGTTCACAACTTTGTATTTTGCATCAGCTGAAATCAATATCCCTTCCCAGGCATGGCCCGAAGACACACAGCACACACTCAACCTTAAATCCTATTTTCCAGGTGACGCTGTCAATTTCGGCGTGGCAACAGAGCCTTCCAGCATAACCCTGACTTTCAACCAGGCAACAGGAGTCGTGACATTCACCCCTGAGCCAAATTTCAACGGAGTCAGGCAGGTAATATTCAATGCAATAAACCAGAGCAACACCACCCAGTCATATTCTTCAAATGAAGTGAGCCTGACAGTCACCGCAGTTTCAGATGGGCCAGTTATCACATCCACCGCAGACACAACTGCAGAGCCAAACACGCTGTACCAATACCAGGTCAGCGCATCAGACCCGGATGGCAATACTTTGTCTTACAGCCTGACGCAATTTCCAGGGGGCATGGCAATCTCAAGCTCAGGCCTGATAAGCTGGACGCCTGAAATTGAAGGCAGCTATGATGTCACAGTCAGGGTTTCAGACGGCTCGCAATCTGTTACACAATCCTATTCCATTGATGTGAAAGTGCAGGGCAAGCTTGTCATCAGGGACATAGAAGTGAAAGTCGATGACAAGAGGCAGACTGGCCTTGATGACGGCGACAGGGTCAGCAGGGAGGCAAAGCCCGGCTCTGATATAACAATTGATGTCGAGGTTGAAAACCTCTACACAAGAAGCCAGGACATCAAGATAACAGACGTGGAAATAACAGTCAGGATAGAGGATGTAGATGACGGCGATGACCTGGAAGAGACTGGCAACACATTCGATTTGTCAGCCGACAGGACAAAGACCCAGAAGTTCACATTCCAAATCCCGACATTGGTCGACGATGGAGATTACGACCTTGTAATCGAAGTCGAAGGGGACGATGAGGAAACAGGCAGGGCATACAGGGAAACCGCAACACTGACAATAGAGGTTGACAAGGACAGGCATGCACTGGTCATAACCAAGGCAGCGCTTACCCCTGAAACCATAACCTGCCAGAAAACAGCATCGCTCAGCGTTGAGGTCACCAACCTTGGCTCAGAAGATGAAGACGACGTAAAAATCGAGCTTACTGCCTCATCCTTTGGCTACAGCACGGCCGATGAGGAAATTGAGCTGCTTGAGGGAAATGATGAGGATGCAATCTTCAGGAAAACATATGCAATCAATGCGGCAACGCTTCCTGAGGGGATTTACCCAATCACGGTCAAGGCATATTATGACGGCGACAACCTGGAAGACGCAAAAATCGTCAGCCTGAATGTTGAGAAATGCGGCTCGTCAGCCAGCACCTCCTCATCAGGCACAGGCAGCCAGGCACAGCCAGGCAACAATAACCAGCCTTCAACTTCACAGCCAGGCGGAATCAGGGTTGAATACACGCCTTCAATTCCAACAGGCGGAGTCACAGCTGTGCCAGTTGGCCAATCAGCCAGCTCAGATGCAAAAGATGCCCTGTACGTTGCTTTGCTCCTGCTGGTGGTCTTGATAATACTCGCCGTCGCAATTTACATCTTTAAATTGGCCTTTGGAAAGAAGGAATAAAAAAGCATAAGCTTTATTATAATAAACAGAAAGCCATCATTATGGCATTTGAAGTTTATGCATTTGAAGTTTATGCATTTGAAGTGATAAAATGACAAGCACAAACCCATCTGCACAATGGCAGCCAGGCAGGAATTATCTGGTCTCATTTGAGAATTGGAGTGACCAGGTTAAGGTAACTCCGGAAACTAAAGCGTTGCTTGAAAAAATTCTATTGGGAAAACTGGGCGGCGATACAGATGAGGGCGAGTCATTTAGGCAGGGTCTTATGGGCATTGCAGGGGCAAACTACAGTTTTGCCAGACTTGGTCTGCAGGGCCGTGCATATTTTGAAAATCCCGATGGTGTCTTCTATATTGAGAGTAAGGGAACTGATATTGGCGGGGTTGTATCATCTGCTTACGATGTTTATGTTAATGTAAGGGCCTTGGGGATTCCGCAGTTTAGAGATGCCCCTTCACCTGGCGCATATCATGCGAAAATGAGCTTGAAGATCAGGGGGCTGCCAGTTGAGCCAAGCCATATTGAAGGGCACCATTCACATATTGATCTGCATTAATTTTTTTAATTCCATTACAGCATTTTCCAGCCTTTTTATCCTCAGAAAATTCTTTTTCAGCTTGTCATTTGCCTCTGCAACAAGCCGTTCCATGTAACCGTTTTCCACAAGCATTTTCCCCCTGTCGGCAATAATTGCATCAATGACCTCTGTGCCTGCTGCTTCAACAATTATTCTTTTTCCTATCCCAATGATTCCCGCCCGCTTCAATCCAGCATTATTGCAAACCTCAAGGAATTCCTTTGCATGCTCAATTGTCCTTGCGCAGACATGCACAATCATCGGCTCTGCCTTGAGCCAGACTGGATAGTCAGGAATCCTTTCAATGCTTTTCATCAAGTCAGCAAATTCAACAGGCTCGTGCGATACAAATATCCATGTTGTCTGGTTTTTCCTTTCCCCGGGCTTGCCGTACAGCATTACCCTTCCCGCGCAGGAGCTTGTGGTGTAATAATCCGGCAGGGCATTTATTTTGCCAAGCAGGTTCTTTATCTGCCCGTCAATCCCGCCTTTCTTGCTTTTGTCCTTCCGCGCCAAAAGCAGTTTTTTCTCGTGCTCAAATGCCATTGCTGATGGAACATAATGTTCCTATAAAAGCTTAATCAGTTTTTCTTTGCGCAAAAAAGGCTGTTGTGCCGCCAATTATGCGAAGCTAATGTTTAGCGTTGTCATGCAATTTTCGAGGTTCCAGATAGAAAATTGCAATTAAAAATCTGCTTTCAAGCTGAGCCGGCGGCACAGCCGAAGCGATAGCTGAGTCTGAGTTTTTGCACAGAGACAATAAAAGAATTATTTATCCTTATGGTGGTTTCCATGTGGCTTCTCATCAATCATCTGCTTCATCTTTTCAGTGAATAATTTTGCTTCCTTGTAGTATCTCTCAAACTCCTCGCCGGTAATCTCCTTGATTTCCCTGTGCACAATCATCTTGGAGATCTTGTAGAAATTCGCCATAATTGAAGCATATTTTGGCTCAAGCTTTCCGGGCCTGACAAGCACCCTGTGCATCAAATCGCTGACATGCGACGGGGTCGGCGGGATTTCGCCGTGCTTCATGAGCACAGCGTGCGCTGAATCAATGACCGCCCAGTAAAGGTCAATGGTTGCCTGAAGCAGGTGCCACCTTGAGCTCAAAAGGCTTCTCGGCGCCATTTCATAATACCCGTAAATCGCCTCAGGGCTTGGCCTGATCCGGCCCTGGTACAATAAAATCTGCATTGGCGTAAAAAACCCATGGTCAATAATCGCAACACCCTCTCTCAGTATATTCATGCCCAGCGGGTCGCCGCTGCGCATGTACTGCCAGAAGCTCGAGAATTTTATTGTCGTCACGTGAATCCTTTTTGAGACATTCGCGACTATCTTCTCAGTAATCAGCCTGTAGGCCTCTGTAACATCTTGGTCAATCACCAGGCTTGTGTCATCCACCACAACAAGAATGTCAACGTCATTGCCTTCCTTTCCCCTCGACGTGCTGCCAAACAGCACAACCGCCTTGAGAAAAGTACCGAATTCCTTGTGCATCTTGGCCGTGAATGAATAAGCAAGGTCCAAGTCATGCTTGTGGTACTTCTCAAGGTTTGGGTTTACTTTCTTGGTTGTCTTGAAATCCATTTATATTCCTCTTTTTCCCCAGTGACAGATTTCCATTTACCCCTATAGAATCATTAAGGCGGAGCATATATTAAGTTTTTTAACTCTTTAAGAATGGTTAATTGGAAAAGCATATAATATAGGCAAAGTACTTTGCTGTGCATGGCAACCTTTGATGAAATATACAACGCTTTTCAGAGCATGACAAAAGCCATGGATGTCCTCACAGTGCTGGAGGGCCAGCGCAGCACAGCCAGGCTGGCAATCCATGAAAATCGCGTTGGCAAAATCCAGGATTTTTGCAGCAGCAATGGCCTCCACTCAATCCTTTCCTCGCAAAAAATCCAAATGGCCTTTCTCGGCCCGTATTCCTCCAAAGGGAAAAGGACTAAGGGGGAGGGGCATTATTTTGCCTACATCTCAAGGCATCCATCACATTGCGAGGCTGCCAAGGCATTGGAGGAAAAAGGAGACCATGTTGGGCTGGGCGCTGCCTTGGGCTATCCTTCATGCTGCATCAAGTTTTTTGCAAATAATTTTGCCGAGGAATCAAAAAAGCTGAATGATTTTGTCCTTCCAGCTTGGCATAATTCTGCGGGCAATGCATTCCCTATCCATAACAATATTTTTGGCAGGTATTTTGATGCAGGATTGCTGCCGCACTGCCCGCATAGCTTTGATTGCAGCCATTCTGCGAAAATTGGCAGGGACAGGATTGCGCTGTTGCATAAACACGATCCTGGGGTTGCAAATCAATTTCTGGGCATACTGGACTCTGCGGCTATTTACGCAGATGGAAACGTTATCTTGCTTTTGGGCGCAAAGGAGAACGCCGGCATTTTGCACTATAAAGATGTGCTGCCAACAGAGAATAACAGCCTGGCAAGGCAGCTAAGCAAAAGTAAAAAAATTAAGTTCACTCCGCGCCTTGCCTTTGTTGTGGGCAGCCAGAAATACAGCTACCCCCTTGCGTTGTTTTCCAGGCCCTGATTTTTGCAAAGTGAAATATTTTGCAAAATGATATAAATTATGCCGTTCTAAGGATTGCATGCAAATGGACAAGCTTGGCATGCGGTTTTATCCGGAAATGCAGGGGGAATTTGACCGCCTGGTGTCAGAGCCCGCCCGCCAAATCGAGGCAAAACGGCACCTTGATTATGAGACCCTGAACTGCTTTCTGATTGCATTTGACCACACATTATACAACCAATTCAAGCGGCTGGGCAGGGATCCTGCTGAAATAAGGAAGCTGCCGCACGGATTCGGGCTCCTTGAGTGGTGGCTTGCATTGGTTGAGAGATCGCCTGGCTATTTTGAAATTGGCCTTGGCCATATATCCCCTGGCGATTTTAGGGAAGGTAATGGCACGCTTGAATACCCTGCTAATTATCCGTCTGGGCACTTTATCAAAATGCGGCACCAGGATATTGTTTACACAAGGCAAGTCAATTCAAATGAATCCGGGCCCTATGAGGCAGACACCCTTTTGATTGCCAGGCCCGAACATGATGACACTGTGTTGCTGAGGTATGCCGCTGTTCCTTTCAAATTCGCCAAAATCCAGGAGCATGAGTCAAACCTTGTCGGTGCGCTTGAAATTAACTGGCCAAGAAAACAGCCGGATTTGCTGGACCTTGGCGTCACCGATGTGAGGCTGGATTATCGTGCATTCAGGATTGGCGACAATGCCCTTATGGTCACATCGCAGCCATTGGAGGCCGTGTCTGACCAGAACCTTCGCAAGCACGTGAACAGGATGGCAATAGAATTAGGCCTGATCCTGCAGTCCATTGGCGCGCATCTGGGGAGGGAATACACTTACTTGAAGCCTGTTAATTCTTGATCATTTGCCAGCTCTTGATAGATAGGTACCGATGCATTGGAATTCTGTGCATCATCCCATCATTCAGGCTCTGTCCAGAGACTTGGTTTTGGCATCAATTTTGTGAGACTTATCAATTCTTACATAAGGCATTTTTCGCGGTTCCAGAGAGAAAAATGCAATTTCTTCCTGGAGTTGAAGGCGAACAGATGCCAAAACTCGAGCCGAAGGCGAGATTCTGGACAGAGCCCATCATTCATAAACATTTTTATAGTCACTTGCCTTTTGAACTCCTACGGAATCAGAGGAGCCAACACTGATTTTTGTCTATAATGCAGACCGCAGTCTTTTGTCTGGCCTGAAAAACATGATGGAAAAAGCCATGCCTTCGCATCATTATCCCTGCAGATTGTACGGATTGACATCTGCATCCAGCCAGCAGAAAAAGGAATGGAAAGATTTCGTGAAAAAGCTTGACCTCCATTCAGAGTTCATGCATCGGGACGAATTCATGAAGAAATATAACATCCCCAATGCAGAGTTTCCAGCTGCATACATGCAGACAGGCACAACTGTCACTCTTTTTATCACGAGCATGGAGATAAATGAGTGCGGTACTTTGGCGGACCTCAAAAGGCTGGTCAACAAAAGCCTGCCTGAAGTCCTTGGGGAAAGCAAGGATTATTGAGTTATTGGGGCTTATTTCATGAAAATTCCGATGTGTGTCCCATTAATGTAGAAAGAGTTTATCTTCTTCATCTGGTTTGGCTGGTATTCAAAGCCATAGACCATCAGCAGGGCATCATCCTTCATTTCTTTCAGGAGCTTGTCCTCCATGCCCCTGTGGAACGGCCGGTCCGGGTTGATAAACAGGACATCATACGCCCCCATATGGTGCTCCTCAAAATCGCCATGCATTATTTCAGCCTTGCCGGCATTTTCAATATTGCCGAGGTTGCGCTTTATCCTGTTTGCATGGTCCACCAGCTCCTCGTCGATTTCCATGCCCTTTGCATCCAGGCCGAACAATGACGCAAGAATCACAACCTTTCCGTCCCCCGCGCCTATGTCAAAGAATGTCCTGAACCTGTCAATCCTGATCTTTCTCATAGCCTCATAAACTTCATCAGTAATGGACACACCCCAAAATCCCTTGCCAGTGTCTTTTACCGGCATTCTTCCCTGTGAGAGCAGCCCTTTGTAAAAATCATCATATTCCTGCTTAACTGCCATGAAATTGCTGTCCATAAGGCTGTTGCATGCTTCTCATTATTTAAATCTTTTTTTAATGCAGCGCTTTCTGCTAAGCTTGCCCATCACAAATCATTTCCCATCACAAATTATTTATAACTCTTCATACAACTGGATGTTATGGGATTTTTGACCGCACTGGGGGCATTTGGAGCATACTTTTGGGAGTCATTTGTCATATGGCTTAAGACAATCTTTGTCGCGCCTTTCCAGAACCTTGACATGCTCTGGATCCTCATCCCTGTTTATCTTGGCTGGGTTTTTGCTGATTTCTTCCAGGAAAAAAGGGGGACATCGCTGGGCAATGCAATATCTAATGCAGTTATTGTGCTTTGGGCAGGCATAGACTGGATAAGGACTTCAGTTGATTTTTACACTTCCGGCATCAGGATCCCGATGACTGAGCTCATAAGCAAGCTCATTATAGCAGGGGTTGTCATCACTTATGGTATTTATATCGTCTATCTTGGCGTGAAAGGCAGGGTCTTGACAAAATACATCGGCCGGATACGGGAAGTAACATATGTTGTCATAATGTTCACCCCTCTATTTTATAACACTGAAGCAACAGTCACATTCCAGCTTTTTTTTGCAACAATAATATTCTTCCCGATTTTTTACTACCTTGTTGAATGGCTTGATACACTAATACCAGACCCGGAGTCAATCAGGGAGGAATCAGGCAGGCGGCAGGCATCTGGCGGCAATGTGTCTATCTTCTCGGCCGGGCAGAAGCAAAGCAATTATCCGCAGCAAAGCCAAAACCCTTATCCCAATTACGGCAACCGGCATTTATAGAAATCATTTTTTTTTCTTAAGGGCGAAATCAATCTTAGCTGCTAATCCATCATAAGCCTATCCATCTAAAAAGTTTATTCCAGCGGAACCCCGCTCCACAATGTCCAGTCATTGGATGGCGCATATGCCCCGAAAATAAAGTATGGCGGATAGGTCTGCCCAAAATAGCTGTGCTGGACATCTGTCCACTGCCTGTTCGGGCTGCCCATGCTCACGTGCCCTCCCAATCCTGCGCTGTACACGCTGCTTCCCATGTATCGCCATGTCTGCATCAAGCCGTAGAAATCGCCTTCATCAGTTGTTGCTGCAGCGCCTGGCTCAACTGTAATTGGCCCCTTGTAGCCGTGCTTCCTGAAAATTGCAAGCATTTCCTTGATTGGGGAGGTTCCCTGGCCTGGCGAAAGATGCTCATCCTCGTAGCCAAGGTTATCGGAAAGGTGCACATTGCCCAGCAGGTCTTTTTTTGCAAATTTTTCAACATAGCCCAGCAGCCATTCCCTGAATTTTTTGTCGTTTTGCTCAGGGCTTAAATTCGGGTCGCGGATATAAAATTTTTTCCACATGTTAATGTGCCCAGTGTCAATTGTCGCCCTAAGATGCCGCTTGGCAGCCCTCTCAGCCTCTTCCCTGCTTAAGCCTTTGTAATATTCATTGTCCCTCATCTCTTCAACATATTCTTTTTTCTTCGGGTCCCACACCGTTGTCTTGATTTTCCTGGTTGTAAGCAGGTCAACCATTTTTTTCCTGGAATTTTCTATCAGCTGCATGAGCTCTTCAGGATGCCCGCCGTACCTGTCCGGAAAAATATTCTCCATGGTGACAACAACAGGGTTCCTGGTATCTTTTGTCCTTTCCAGGGCATGGATCCCAGTCTCGGCATAGCCAAGGTAGCCTGCGCTGTGCATCCTTTTCTTTGCAGAAATCATGAACCTCCTTGTTTCCGCAGTGTCTTTTGCCTGCTCTTCCTGTGCTGTTGACGCCTGGTACTGGTATTCCATGTTATGCCTTGCTTCTTTCAATTCCCTGTCAATAAGCTCAATAGGGTCAATGGTGCCGGGCTGGATCATCTGGCTGACCCTTGGCAATTCATAGTCCTGCTGCGCAATTTTCCAGAGGTCTTCTTCCTTCATGTGCTTCTTCAATTCAATATATTTTTTCTTCAATTCCTCAAGCTTGTCAACGGCCTTCCTGTAGCTCTCGAAGCCCCTTGCATACTGGAGCGCCCACCCGCGCGCGTGCCCTTCCTGGGTTTCAAGCGTTGCGCGAATATAGACTTCTTCCGGATAGACCATCTCCTCATCCCTCAGGTTCCTTCCCCTCTTCCTCTCCTCGAGCCTGTTTCTTTCCTCTGCTTCCTTTATAAAATCATTAAAGTGCCACATCTCAACATCAAACCTTCCCTTGTCTTCATTGTATTTTGGCAGCCTTCCGTTGACCGGGTCATACGGGTCAATAATTCTCCTGCCTTCGTAATCAATGTAATCATCCTTATTGATGCGTGTCCTGTGGCCTTTCTGGTCCACTCCATCATAGTCATGGTCAGCCCTTAGCCAGACAGGCCTTGCAACAAGCCTGTCTTTTTGCACAGTGGATATTACCTGCCCGGTCCTGTCATCAATGACCGGGAATTGTGCGTCATCAGGCTCTGTGTAATATTTCCTGAACATCAGCCTCCCGTTTTGGTCGCGTGACCATGGCATTTCTGAAATTGGCCTTTCATATTCCCCTGTATGTACAACAACGCTCCCGCCGCCAGCAGCGTCAGCTGCAAACTCAATTGCCTTTTTCACTTCATCAACAGCCATTTTTTGGTGCGACCATGAGAAATTGCCGTGGCCATCCGCCCCGCTCAGGCCCATCACCCCGAAACTTGCGTGAGTTGTAAACCTGATGTCATTTGCCCTTCTGATCTCATCAATCGCCCTTCTTTGGTCAGTGCCATACTGTTCAGGAGTCTGGGCATTTCTTGAGCCTCTTACTGCCCCCGGAAACTGGATTTCAATTGCCTGTGTCCCGGACCTTATTTTTGCCTGTATTCCCGGGACATTTGCCGCGCTGATTCCCAAAGGCACTGACATGCCAATGTCTTTCACGCCATAGCCAGCAGGAGCCTCGGTGTCAGACTCTGTGTCCAGGTGGGGCATGGGCTCGTTTGGTATGGAAATCTCATATTCCACATCAGGCTTTTGATGGTAGCCCCTGTCCATTGGAGAATAGTAGTTGTGGTGGAATTCCATGCTTGCCTCTTTTGATCTGTCTGGTATTCAGCCCTAATGCCTAAGTGATGCCTGATCCATAATAATGACAGAATAAATATTTTTCTATTATCCTTCTTTCATCAGACTGGCGCAGTCCCTGTCTCTGCCTATAGCCCTGCCCTTTTCTTCATCATATAGATGACGCTTCGTGTCGCAACAAGCTGGTCTGCAACATCCTTGCTCATGTTGGCGTAATCCATTTTGGCGACGAGCTCATTTACCCTGTCTTCGACAGCAACCACTGCCTTCTGGAGCTTGTAGCCTTCCATGTTGTCCTGTATTTTTGTGAGGACATTGTAATCAAGCTGCAATTCATACTTGACAGCGTCCTCATCTGAAGGGCTGGGTATTTCCCTGGACACAACTGCCTCCAGTGATTTTTCATCAGATGCAAAAAGTTTTGTGATGTCAACTGGCTGGGATTCAGGCAATTCAACATTTTCAACAGCTTTTTGCCGCCTTGTTTCCTCCAGGCTGGATTTCAGCAGCGCTGCAGCTTCATCCATCTCGCCCTTCTTCTTCAGCTCCAGCGCTTTCAGCCTCTCAATCCTTTCAGCCACGGGCAGCTTCTTTATGTCTTCCAGGTTATCCTCTGCCATCTCATTAACGCCATAGTTGCCGGAGTATAAATAGCTTTCCGAGAACAAAACACGCCGGTTCCAGGCAAAACTATCAACAAAGAAGCTCTATCCTTACCATGTCAGCATGTGCTGCGATTTCTTGAAATCCTTGTAGAGATACCACACATTTGTCTTGACTTCGCTTTTGGCTGCTTCCCTCTCTTTTTGAATGACCCATTTGTCCACAGTATCCGGCTTATTTGCCTTCGGGTTGCCTTTGAATGAAGTGAATATCTCGGCAAAGCCGCCGAACAGCGCCGTGAAGGGGTTGTCATCCGCCTTTGGCTTCTTTTTCTTTTTATCCTCTCCTTCTTCAGCCAGCTCCTTGTTATATTTCTTGTCAACATCCTCGCCAGCCTCCTTGAGGTATTTCTTCAGCTCATCTCCCATCGCAGCCATGGCCGCCCTCAGTGAGCCATCAATCTCGCCGATAAGCTCCATGTCTTCCTCTTCCCTCATCTTGATGTAATTGTCTATTTCCTTCTGTGTCCATGCATATCCCCTGATGTGCATTTCGCAGTGCCCGACATGGATTGGCCCCCTTTGGTAATCCTGCTGGTAATTCATCTGAGGCTTTGTCTTGAAATGGAAGCTCACAATCACTGCAGAATAAACATGCTCGTTGATTTTCGGCTCAAGGTCCTGCTTCAGTATCTGGGGGAATTTTTTTGCCAGGAATTCCAGCTCAATGACCGAGGTTTCAAATGCGCTGATAATGTCGGGGCTGGTAGACCTGTCTGCCATGTGCAGCCTTTGGAGGTTCTTGAGGTAAGGCTTCACCCATGCAATGTACATGTGGATGATGTCATAATGCTGGCGCAGGTATCTTAATGTGAAGACTCTCTTTGTCTGAAGCTCTTTTTCCGTGTGTATTTTCCATTCGATATATGTCCTTAATTTTCTTTTCAGCACTTCCTTGACTTTCCTGTTGAAGTCCAGCTTGTCAACAACTTCATCAACTTCAGCCGGCGTTTGCGGATGATACTTGAAGAACAGGTCGGGCAGCACAATGAACTGCAATTCCCTTGCCATGCCATAAACAGAAGCCGGGTTCTTGCTTCCCTGCTCAACCAGGTCAATCCAAATCCCTTTGAGCGTAATCTCAG
The DNA here is from genome assembly GCA_018303405.1 of Candidatus Woesearchaeota archaeon. Classification (NCBI taxonomy): domain Archaea; kingdom Nanobdellati; phylum Candidatus Woesearchaeota; species Candidatus Woesearchaeota archaeon. The sequence continues at coordinate 69,128 of JAGVYD010000013.1, forward strand.
CGCTTTCCGCGCCCGGGCCGCTCTTGTGGCTGTCGTGGTAGTAGGCAAGCCTTTCATCCAGAATTCTCAATTCCCTGACGAGCTGGAAAATTTCCTTGACCATTTTCCCTATTGTCGCAAGGAACTGGCTTACCTTATCTTGCTGGAGCCCAATCCTCTGCCATGCCGCTCCAAAAAATGCAGAATGCTCTGATGCAGTAAAAATATCCTTAATCTTGTAAATCCATTCTTTTGGGTAGCCCTGGTTGTAATGCACCCAGTCAAGCTGCCAGAAATATGTTTCTTCTATTGACATCCTGTGGTCTTCAACTTCCACCCAGTAGCTTAAAGCGGGCTTTGGGTAGCCTGTATAGCCCCAAACTTTGGCCCCCTTCCTGGCGCTTGCCAGTTCAATGTATTCAGGCTCCTTGAATCCATGTTTTTTCAGAAGCTCCAGACTTTCAGTTCCGCCATGCCCAGACATTTGTCCACCCTTTTTCAACAACCTTATAGCATTTCAATTATGTCAAATTACCTGATTAATGGCTATAAATATTTTGTGGTGGGATTTCGGGCACCGTTCAAAATGCAAGTCTTAGCATCAATTTTGCGAGCATTATTAAGTAAACAATTGCCAGCCCAAGGGAATTGCAATGGGAATTGGGCTGCCCAGCAAGGGCAGTTAAATGCGAGCCGATGCTAAGACCGAGGCTTTGCCGAGATTTTGAACGGTGTCAGGGGGAATTCGGGAAATTATTCAGGCTTTTGGCTTTGGCGCCGGCTTCCTCAGCAGCACAACAATCCCGCCAACCTGCTCAACCAGCCAGGCATTGCATTTCTCTGCCAGTTCCTCGGCAGCTTTTTTCCTGTCATTGCCGTCCGTGAAAGAATTCAGCATTTTAATTTTCAGTACCCTGCGTTTTTTCAGCAGCTTGACAATCTCTGCAACGGCACTCTCGGTCAGGCCGTTTTTTCCTATTCGCACTGCAGGAACAAGTGCCCTTGCTTCTATCCTTGCTTTTTTAATTTCCGTCTCCATAAAATCAACCATCATCCTCATCAGGATTCATATCGAGTTCTACTTTCATTTTAGGAATCTCACCGAGAAAATCGCTCGCAATAAAACCAAAGCCAATCCTGTCTACAAGTCTCTCGCCAATTTTCTTATTAATCCGGCTAGCAAAATGTGCGCTTTCAAGCAGGCTATAACTCCCAGAAGCAAAACCCCCGCACAATCCAGCGAGAATATCCCCTGTTCCGCCAACAGTCATTCCTGCATTGCCGCCGCTCACATAAATTGCCTTGCTTCCAGAATAAATTTCATCCGTCGGTCCTTTCAGCAAAATCACATTACTTCCAATCTTTTTCATAAAATTTTTCTCATTCAGTTTTGAATTCTTTAGCAATACAGCAAATTCTTTTCTATGCGGGGTCAAAATTGAATTTTCAACACTCTGAAGTTTTATCATTTTCAGAGCGTCCGCATCAATCACTTTTCTTATATTCATGGATGCTATTTTCCTGACTACTTTTGCAGTTTCAGGCTTTCTTCCCAGGCCGGGTCCTACAACAAGGACATCTGCTTTCTCTACCAGCTTTGCAATCGCCCTGAAATGCTTCGGCGCCAGGTATTTTCCAGGCATCTTTGCGGTTATTATGTCAGGCGACATGGCATTGATTGCCCATGCGACTTTTTCCGGTGCCACTACAGTGACAAGATCATTTCCCTCCCTAAGGATGGCAATTGACATGGCGCAGAGGAAAGCGGCGCCTGTATACTCTTCAGACCCTGCTATGACAACAACTTTCCCATTCTGCCCTTTTGTGCTGTCAGGCCTTCTTTCTTTCCGCTGCCTGGCCGCGAATCCTGAATTGGCCGCTTTTTTTCTGATGGCTCCATGCGACGATAATCTTACTTTCTTTCTTTTATCACCCAAAGTGATTTTTTCGGCTTTTTTCGATTTTCCCTTTTTTTTATTTTGCTTCAAACCTGCACCCTCCTGAAGGCAAGCGCCTTATGATGTCATCCAGCCTTGCCTGCAGCCCCAATTTTTTTTGGATTGCCTTGGCCATGTCGCTGGATTTCAGGTTTCCCGGCATGATTGTCACAAATTCCTTGCAATGCGATCCAACAGCTGATTTTGGCCCGCAAACAATCCTGCTCTGCCCATCAACTCCGACTGCCAGCCTAAGCTCTACGCTCATTATCTCCTTTTTTCCGTAAATCATGAATCCGCCCTTGGGGATATATTCCCCTGACATTGCAGTTTTGCTGACCTGTTCGGGCATGACCTTGAATACTTCTGCAAACGCAACCCCGAGTTTCCAGGCCCTTGAGAACGAAGCAGTGGCGATTGCGACCTCATCCTCTGTTTTTCCTGTCGGAGTATTGCCCTCTGTCTTAATAATGAAGAATGGCGAGCCGGCCATCTCCGTGTGGAACACAATGTCACCCTTTGCCATGTGCTTCTTCACCACAATCTCATTTGTTGTCGCGTCCCTCCCTCCGACGCAGAAAAAGCCTTCGCTGGAGACAAACCACCTGAATTTTTCATACCATTCCTTGCTCTTCTTTTGCCTGGCTGATTTTTCCATGGCAATCCGCTCTTTTGTTTTCAGCTCCCCTTTTTTGGCCTTGTCCAGCTCCGACTGCATTTTTTCAATTGCTTCATGGAGCCCTTTCAGTTTTCTCTTCGCTTTTTTTGCAGCCTCATAATACATTTCAGCATTCTCTTCCACATTTTTGTTTATGTCAAGTTCAATTATCATGGTCAGGAGCGCAGTTGAAAATGCAGGCAGCATCAATATGCGGAGTGCCTTTTTCAGCAAAATGAAATGACGGAGGGGGACGACCCCTGCGGGGATACGGCATTATTCTCACAAATATATAGCACGGAGCCCGATGCTGGCCGAGGCGAAGCCGAGATTTTCAACTGCGCACGTAGTCAGGAACATATTTTTATAATTAATAAAGGTTGTTGTGGCTCTGGCATTATTGATGGCCGGGCAAAAATCTTCCAGAAAGATCAGCGCCAATCCGCGCCAAGGCCCACTAATTCATCGATATGCTGCCCATGAAACTGTAGCCCGGCCTTCCAAACTTTTTGTCAGGGCTCATTGAATGCCCATTAAATGGCTCGTCATCAAATTGGCGATACAAGCCCATAAGCGCTTTCAATTGCCTGTTAATCTGGCCATTGTGAAACCTGGAAATTTCTGGGCTGCCGTACTTCCTTTCTACCCTTGTCCCGTTGACCAGGTCCGGAATGTATTCAGACAGGTCCCACTCCGACCAAAAAATAACCTTTGTGCCGATGCTGTTGTCAGCCAGCCTGACTTTCCTTACGTGCGCATCAAAAAATTCATTATGGAATTCAAGGGAGGAGCGCAGCTTTTTGGCTTTCATCCTCTCAAAAATATTGTCAAGATAGGCCATTCTGATGGATTCCGCATGGCTTCTGCCGCTTGTCCCTGCAAAGCTGACCTGCTCATGGTCTGGCAGGGCCTGGTGGGGCGCATGGAGCCTGAGATTGCTGTAAAGGTTCCAGAGGGCCGCATTCACTTCTGTGACATCGAGGTCGCTTGCCCAGCTGAGGCAATACTCCATCCCCAAAGGGTCTATCTGGATGGAAACAGCCTTTTGTGCACGGCCAGGCAGCCTGAATGCATATTTATCCTCCCTGGTCATCTTGAACTGCGGGGATTCACCAAGCGGGATAGGATTTCCATTATCGCGCAAGAGCAGGAATTCGAGCCCTGCATTTTCAGATTTTTCCCTGTCATTGCTTTTACTTGTATCAGCGGTCATTGAATATCATTCCTGGTTCTAATATTAAATAATGTCCATGAACAATTTTCAGCCAAGGTAAGTTGGGGTGCTGTCGCTTTTGACATTCTCAAACTTGCCAATGCTCTGCTTGGCCTTTTTCACCGCTTTTTTTAACGCTTTGGGCTGCTCAATTTTTCCAAACTGCTTCTCATAGTTTGCGAGGTTTTCCTTGAGCGAGGCCAGGAAATTCTTTGCCAGGTGCAGGTCCATCACAACTACATTATGCTTTATCACAATTGGCTGGAACTCATTGTTCCTGACATCAAATCTTGGCGTGACACTCTTGAAATCCAGTATCAGTTTTGTCGGGTTGTGAATTACTGCCATCTCATCGGCATAAAACACAGGGCCGTTCTCAATATCAAACTTGACATTCTTTTGCTCTTCCATGCAATCACCCCTCCATTCTGGCAAATTCAATTGTGTTTAAAAAGTTAAGCTTCGGCAGAACCGCCATATTTTAGGCAAAATATAAAAACGCCTGTCCTAACCTAAAGCCTATGGAACAGATAAACCTCACACTGCCGGATGGCAAAATACTGCAGGTGGGCAAGGGAATTGCTGCGCTGGAGGCTGTGCAGAAAATTGGCCCCAAGCTTGCAAAGGATGCTATCGCAGTCAAAGTGAACGGGACCAACAAGGACCTTTCATCAGCACTTGACAGCGATGCTGCTTTTGAAGTCATAACCTTTGCAACAAAGGAAGGCAAGGATATTTTCTGGCATTCAACTGCGCACGTAATGGCAGAGGCCATCATGTCGCTTTTCCCTGGCACGCTGCCCACTATAGGCCCGCCCATTGATTTTGGGTTTTACTATGATTTTGACAAGAAACAGCCTTTTGCCCAGGCAGACCTGGAAAAAATCGAGAAAAAAATGCAGGAAATCATTGCCAGGGACATCCCTTTTGTCAGGAAGGAATATGCACCAGACGAGGCAAAAAAACTGTTCACAACAGAGAAATACCACAACAAGTACAAGGTGCAGCTCATTGATGAGAAAAGCGAAGGGGCTGAAGGAAGCAAGGTTAGCGTATATTACCAGGGAGAATGGTATGATTTGTGCAGGGGCCCGCATGTGCCATCCACTGGCAGGCTAAAGGCATGCAAGCTTATGAAGATATCAGGCGCCTACTGGAAAGCAGACATCAAGAATGCCCAATTGCAGCGTGTTTATGGCGTTTCATTCCCTGAAAAGAAACTCCTCGATGATTACCTCAAGATGCTTGAGGAAGCGGAAAAAAGGGACCACAAGAAAATTGGCCGTGAAATGGAGCTTTTCATGCAGTCCGAGCTTGTCGGCAAAGGCCTTCCAATCTGGCTGCCAAAGGGCCAGGTCATCAAGGCAGAGATTGAAAACTATGCCAATCTCATTGAGAGGAAAGCAGGCTATTTACGGGTCGCCACTCCTCACCTTGCCAAGAAGGAACTTTACCTCATGTCAGGGCATCTCCCATATTATGCGCACAGCATGTACCCGGAGATGAAACTGGATGACGGAAGCTATTATCTCAAGGCAATGAATTGCCCGCACCATCACCTCATTTTCAAGCATAAGACAAGAAGCTACCGCGACCTTCCGCTTCGCCTGGCAGAATATGGGACATGCTACAGGAATGAGCTGTCAGGCACGCTTGCCGGCCTTCTCAGGGTCAGGATGCTGTCGATGAATGATGCGCACATTTATTGCACAAAGGACCAGATAGAGGAGGAATTTGAAAAAGTGCTCAAAATGGTCGTTGACTACTACAATGTCTTCGGGCTCAAGGATTTTTATTTCAGGCTGTCGCTTCACGACCCGAGCAACAAGGGCAAATACATCGACGAGCCGGACAACTGGGCCTTTGCCGAGTCTGTGCTGAAGAATGTTCTTAGGCGCGCCAATGTAAAGTTTGAGGAAGCAAAAGACGAGGCTGCATTCTATGGCCCTAAGGTTGACGTCCAGTACAGGGCAGTTACAGGCAGGGAAGAAACCATGTCAACTATCCAGCTTGATTTTGCGGCTAAGACAAAGTTCCAGCTCAGCTATGCCGACAAGGACGGGACTGACAATGGCGAAGTCTATGTCATCCACCGCGCGCCGCTGTCAACCCACGAGAGGCTCATGGCTTTCCTGATAGAGCATTTTGCCGGCAAATTCCCGCTGTGGCTGAGCCCGGCCCAGGTAAGGATTCTCACAATTGCAGACAGGTTCAATGAATTTGCCGCTAAGGTAAAAGGCATGTATGAGGATGCAGGGATCAGGGTTGAGACAGATTTCAAGTCTGAGACAATTTCCTACAAGGTCCGCATGGCCCAGCTTGACCATGTCAATTACATCCTTGTAGTTGGCGACCGGGAAGTCAGGGACGGGACAGTGAATGTCAGGACACGGGATAACAAGATTGTAGGGCCGGTCAAGGCTGAAGATTTTCTCCAGCAGCTAATGGCAGAGATAAAGGAAAAAAGGCTTTAGGAACTGCGGGCTGGCTAATTATCAATTTTGCCACAATCCGGTCAAAACCCCTCAAATTTATAAACCATTGATTTTTTTAGCACCCTATGGTCTTGGACAAGCTTGGCGATTCTCTGAAGAACACTCTGCAAAAAATAGCGAAAGCTGTTTTTGTCGATGATAAGCTGATAAATGAGCTGGTCAAGGATATCCAAAGGGCCCTTTTGCAGTCCGATGTAAATGTCAAACTTGTTTTTGACCTTACAAAGAAAATCAAGGACCGCGCCAAAGAGGAAAAGGATGTCAGGGGCCTCACAAAAAAAGAGCAGCTGATCAATATAGTCTATGAGGAGCTGGTTGCATTTCTCGGCGGCGAAGGCCACAAGATTGACGTCAATAAAAAGCCGTTCAAGGTAATGCTTGTTGGCCTGTTTGGCAATGGAAAAACAACGACAGCAGGCAAGCTGGCAAAATTCTTCATGAAGCGCGGGTTCAAGGTCGCACTGCTCGGCCTGGACGTTCACAGGCCTGCAGCCATGGACCAGCTTGAGCAGGTTGGAAAATTTGTCAATGCAGCAGTCTTCACCAAGAAGGGCGAGAAGAATGCCCTGAACATCTGGAAAGAATATGAAAGGGAATTAAGCAAATTTGATGTTGTGCTGGTCGATACAGCTGGAAGGGATGCCCTTTCCAATGACCTTATTGAGGAATTGAACAGGCTGAACAAGGCTATTGCGCCGGACGAGAGGCTTTTGATTATTGGCGCTGATGTTGGCCAGGCGGCTGAAAAACAGGCGCAGGGATTCCATGATGCATGCGGTGTTACGGGTGTCATCATCACAAAGCTGGACGGCACTGCAAAAGGCGGGGGCGCCTTAATTGCATGCGCAGTCACCAAGGCTCCTGTGAAATTTGTCGGTGTTGGTGAAAAAGCAGACGACCTGGAAGAATTCAAGCCAAAAGGGTTTGTCTCCAGGATGCTTGGCATGGGCGATTTGGAAGCCCTGCTTGAAAAAACAAAAGAGGCCTACACAGAAGAGGAAGCACAGGACCTCGGGAAGAAATTCCTTAAGGGTGAATTCAATCTCATTGACTTGTATGAGCAGATGGAGGCAATGTCCAAAATGGGAAGCCTTTCCAAGCTCATGGAAATGATACCTGGAATGAGCCAGCTGCAGCTGCCAAAAGATATGCTGCAGGTACAGGAAGGCAAGCTGAAAAAATGGAGATTCATAATGGATTCGATGTCAAAGGGAGAGCTTGAGGACCCTGAAATAGTCAGCGCATCCAGGATTGACAGGATTGCAAAAGGGGCTGGCATGTCAGCTGGCGAGGTAAGGGAGCTCCTGAAACAATACAGGCAAAGCAAAAAAATGGTGAAAATGTTCAAGGGCGCCCAAAACCCGCGGCAAATGGAAAAAATGATGAAGTCTATGCAGGGCCAGGGCAAATTCAAGTTTAAATAAAGCAACATTATTCCACATATAATCTAATAGGATAATCTAAGCAGGCCATATTACCCTATTATAATGATTTATGTAATCCAAAATTCTGGTGACTTAACAATCCTTTATAAATGAAATCAGGAAATACCCTGAAAAATAAGGCTTTGTATATATAACTACATACTTATATTGGCTAAGCTTTTTATAATCAAAGGTCCTAATTACCGCAGCAACAACGTGGACTGTTATAAGCATAAGCGAAAATTATAAGCGAAAACAGGGGTTAAAAACCATATTCGACAGCCACATTGAGTTCTGACGCAGAAACTTCGAACCAATGATACTGCCGGATATAGCTCACTCACAGGTTGCTTAATTATTGTTAAGACATTGTTAAGAGTTAGGGGAGGAAATTTTTAAATGATTGATTTGGTTCCTAAAAGAGGAGGCGAGAAGCCAAAATTGGCAGGCCTGGTCAACAGCGCGCTCGGAAGATTTGGAATTGTCCTTCCATTCCTCGCGTTCAGGCACGGCGAATCTGATTCTAATCATATGATATATCCAGTAAGGTTTACGAGCCTTGATGATGCTGTCAGCAATAGCCCGGCAATTGCCAATGCATATGAAACATCCAAAGTAGCACACAAGAATGACTTGCGCGAGAACGGCGAGCCTTATTTCAGCCATCCAAGGGGAGTTGCTGAATATGTCATTGGGCACCTTGAAAGAATCCCGGCCGAGGACCAGGAAATGCAGGTTGTCCTGGCGCTTTTGCATGATGTTTCCGAGGACCATCCTGATGCTTATCCCATTTCCAGGATAAGGCAAATTTTTGACGATACATATGGCATTCCTGTGTCAGAAAAATTGCGCTTCCTTGACAAGAACCATGTCTCAGAAAGAGATTCGATTCATGTGGCCGAGCAGGACAAGCTGGTGGGCCTGGTAAAATCAGGAGATAAGTACCATAACTTGAAAACACTGCACGGCAAGAAGGATCCGGTTAAGCGGCAGGAAATAATCAGGGGTGTCCCGTCCTATATCAGGATGGCCGAGGCGCATGGATGGCATGATATCTCCAGCGATCTCGCGTTCTTGGCTTTGCTCTACCGTGCCGAGCATGAGAACACTCTCCCTCGCCTGGGCGACATCCCCAAGGCAAGGCCTGCATTCGTGAATCCAGGCTACAATGCGCCAGGATTTAATGCTCCCTAATTTTTTTATTCTGACGGGCCAACAGGGGTTGGCACGCGAATATGGCAAAAAGCTCCCACGATAAAACAATAATCCGGAGTTTTCAAATTGTCACTATTCTAAAGTAGATAATAAATCCAAAGCTTTATAAATAACGAATAATTTCATATGCTAAAATGACAGTCCAACGTGATTTTATCAACAAGCTGAAGCAATTTGGACTTAACAGCTACGAAGTGAAGATTTGGGTTGCATTGCTGGGTAGAGGCATCTCAACAGCAGGAGAGCTTTCTGATATCTCAAATGTCCCAAGAAGCAGAAGCTATGACGTTCTCGAATCACTTGAAAAGAAGGGATTTGTCATCATGAAACTGGGCAAGCCCATCAAGTACATCGCCGTCAATCCTGCAGATGTGATTGAAAGGGTCAAGAAGAGAATCAAGGAAGAGGCGGATGAAGGGGTCAAGTACATGGAAAAGCTTCAGGGCAGTGACATACTGAAGGAGCTGGATCTGCTGCACAAGCAGGGCGCAGACCTGATCGAGCCAACTGACCTCTCTGGCAGCCTAAGGGGAAGGGACAATGTTTACAATCAAATGGAATCAATGATCAAGGCAGCTGAGAAAAGCATAATCATCATGACAACAAGCGAGGGCCTTGCAAGAAAATATGACGCTTTCAGGGGCCACCTCGAAAAGGCAGCCAAAAGGGGAGTGGACATCAAGATAGCTGCACAGATAACTCCTGAGGTTGAGCAGTATGCAAGGGAACTCAGCAAATTCTCCAAGATTAAGCACGTTGACAAAATCAATGCAAGATTCTGCCTGGTTGATGGCGAACAGCTTGCATTCACACTTGCGCAGGGCAACATTGACCCTTCTTATGATTCAGGTGTCTGGGTAAATACCAATTTCTTTGCCAAGGCAATGGAAGGAATGTTCAACGAAGTATGGGCAGGCCAGAAAGTCAGGGCAATGCACTAAGCCTAATCGGCAAGTTTTCTTTTTTGTCTTTTGGCATGTGATTTCTGCAGCTTTGCCCCGAAAGCTCGCATTTCGGCTCGGTTTGGGCATCTGCTCAGCCTTGCAGCTTCCCGCGAATTGCATTTTTCTCCTCTGCAACCCAGAAAAATGCCTAACCCCTCCTGGAATGGGCTTCGCAAACTTGATGCCCAAACTAACTTTTCGGGCAAAGCAGATTTCTGCGAAAATTATTTATATTCGTTTTAAGGTATTAAACAAAATCTGTTAGATAATGGAATACACGGGGCAAACAAACCACTATGGCAATGGACGAGTTTCTTATCGAGACAGGAGTAGACAGGCTTGTCAAGCTAATCCGCGACACAAAGAAAATATCCCTTGGCGAAGCAGCCAAACGGCTTGGCGTTACAAGGCCAATTGTCAGCGAATGGGCTGGATTTCTCGAGGAAGAAGGGCTTCTCAGGATCAACTACATTTTCACAACACCTTACCTTGAACTGCGCCAGGTTACTGATGCAGCGATACAGAAGAAAGAGGCAGAGCTTGCCAAAAAAAGGCAGGAAATGGAAGCCAAGATCCAAAGTGCTGTCAAAAATATTGATGCGCACACAGAGGGAATATCCAAGGCAAGGCAGGGCCTGGAGTCGTTCAACGCTGAAGTGGCTACAGAGCTTACAGCAGCAAAGGTAATACTTGATGAGCTTAGGGAGTACCAATCCCAGCTGGAAAAGGCCAATCTAAATGCCAAGGAGCACGGGAAGGAATACCTGAATTCACTCGGGGACATGAAAAGCCAGCTTGAAGGCGAGACTGAAAAATACTCCGGCGTGCTGGCAGGGCTGGCAAAGGACAAGGAATTGCTGAAGTCCGAAAAAGAGCTGGCAGACCAGATAAAGTCCGAAGAATCCGACTTGATGGGCAGGCTTGGCCAAATCCAGAAAAGGCTCGGCGCAATAACAAAAAAGCCTGGCCAGATTAAGGATGAGATTACAGCGCGGGAATTGGAGGAACTGAAAACACTGGCAGACAAGATTGCAACAGAGATCAAGGAGCGAAATGACAGGCTCCAGCAAGTGCTCGGCGAAGTCAGGAAATACGAAGTGCAAATGCGCAACAGCGAGAAAAAAATAAAACAGTTTATCCAGAAATCAAAGTCCGGGTCCTCCAAGGATGCCAGGAAAAAAAAGGACGCTGTGCGCCTGAAGCTGGCAATGTCAAGCAGGAAAAAGGCGGAGGCGCTAATCAAAAAAGCCGAGAGCGACATATCCAAGATCAGCACCGAGATGGAAACACTTTTGAAAAAAGCCTCAGCATTGAAGGAAGTCAGCGGCTCCAAGTCAGCGAAAGCCCATCTCAAGGACCTGCTCGCAATGCGCGGGGACGTTGCAAGAAAATTGAAGTCATTTATCCGTGAGGCGCAAATGCTTGGCGAGGCAGTCCACAAATTGTGAATTCCCAATCCACACGCAGTTCCATTCCAGTCAATCAGCTCAGGCAATCAGCCCAGCCAATCAGCAGCGAAATTTAAATGCGCGTGCAAGGGTCAGCGTGCAAACCATTTTCGCGTGTCAAATTCAAAGCGGAGAAGCTCCAAAATAATGTCACGGGGCGGAACAGTAAAAAGAGGTGAAAAGCGGTGAGCGTATTTAATAAGCTTAAGTCCACATTTTCCAGGAAAAAAGCTGCATCGGGCCAGGCGCCATCTTCGGCTCCGCAAAAAGCACAGCCGCTGCCGCTGGTGCCGCCAAAGCAGGCCATTGGCCAGCAGGCTTCCAAGCCAGCTTTGCAATCTCCTTCCCAAGTCTCTTCTAAAACAGGAATGCCGCAAGCGGGCCATGCCACTCCCATTCATGCTGAAGCCCCTGGCAAATCCAAGCAGGCGTCTCAACCCGCTATCTCCCCAAAAAAAATGCAGGCTGTCAGCATGGAAATAGCGCCGCCCCAGGTGCCGCCTGCAAAAATTGAAAAGGTAAAATTGCTTGACGAATACATCTATAGGTCCAAAAATATCCCCATCACAATCAGGATATTCACCCAAAAGGGCTGGTTTGTCCCCCTATACGAAGTCTACATCTCCAGCATTACGCCGGCAACAGAGTTTGTGCTCGAAAAAATAAGGCAGGAGGTAATCAAGAATGTCAGCCTTGGCATAATTGACATTGTAGGGTCCAAGGAAACCGATGTCCTTGAAAGGAAATTTGAGGCAGCAGTCTCTGTCCTGCTCGACAAGTACTTCCCCGGCCTGCAGCAGGATGTCCGCGCATTTTTCATAACCTACCTGATCCAGAGAAGCCTTGGTCTGGGCAACATAGATATCCTGATGGCTGACGTGAACATAGAGGAAATTGCCATCAACACTTCTGATGAGCCTGTCTGGATTTACCACAAGAGGCATGGCTGGCTCAGGACAAACATCAAGGTCAAGGCTGAAGAGCAGACCAAGCATTACGCTACAATCATGGCCAGGCTGGTCGGGAGGCAGATCTCAGTTCTTGAGCCATTGCTGGATGCGCACCTCGCTGATGGCAACAGGGTAAATGCAACGCTTATGCCTATCTCCACCCGGGGCAACACGATTACGCTCAGGATGTTCTCCAAGGACCCGTGGACAATCACAAAATTCATCAAATCCAACACAATTTCCATGGAAGGGGCCGCATTGGTGTGGCTGGCGGTGCAATACGAAATCTCTGCACTGATTGCAGGGGGAACAGCGTCAGGAAAAACTTCCATGCTGAATGTCCTCGCAAATTTCTTCCCGCCCAACCAGCGGATTATCTCAATCGAGGACACAAGGGAAATCCAGCTTCCAAAATACCTCCACTGGGTGCCAATGTCAACAAGGCTGCCCAATGCAGAAGGAAAAGGCGGCCTGACCATGCTTGACCTCCTGGTGAACAGCCTGAGGATGAGGCCAGACAGGATTGTGGTCGGCGAAGTCAGGCGAAAGAGGGAAGCAGAGGTCCTTTTCGAGGCAATCCACACAGGCCATTCTGTTTACGCAACCTTCCACGCCAACAATGCCAAGGAAGCGGTCACCAGGCTGCTGAATCCACCTATCGAGGTTCCAAAGACAATGCTTCCGGCAATTTCAATGATAGTCGCGCAATTCAGGAACAGGAGAACCGGCCTGAGAAGGACATTCCAGATTGCTGAAATCAATCCCAATGCCGACGCTGAGATTCTGTTCCAGTTTGACGCCAAGCATGATGTGCTGCGCAAGGTAAAGGCATCCAGGACACTGATGGACAACCTGCAGCTTTATACTGGCTATTCCACACAGGAAATTCAAAAGCTCCTGCAGGAAAAAGTTAAAGTCCTGAAATACCTCATGAATTTCAACCTGATGAGCGTGGACGAAGTAGGGGATGCCATGGCTGAATACTACACTAACCATGATGAGTTCATGCGAAGCGTGACCACACACAAGCCCCACGGTGATAAGCATCGCTAGTGTACTGTTCAAAAGAATAGCAGGCAAGTTTCCAGGCCTCAGGCACACTCTCGCCCAGGCAGAAATCCCGGACCGGCCTGAAGATTTCATAAGAAAATCATTCCTCACTGCGACTTACGTGACAATCGGGATCTCCCTAATGGCTTATCCTGTAGTGGCGAAGATGCTGCGCAAGTCACTCGCGGAAATCTTTCTCTCGGGATTTACAGTTGGCATGTTGGTTTTCTATTTTTACCTGCTTTACTTTTTTTTCAATTATCCTACTGCCAGGATTATCCGCGCCCAAAAGGACATCAACATGGAAGTTGTTTATGCCGGGCGGTTTTTGCTTATTGAGCTTGAATCAGGGATGCCTGTCTACAACGCATTTGTCAATGTGGCCAAAAACTACAAGACAATCGGCAAGCACTTCCAGAACATAGTCGACAAAGTCAATCTTGGGACAGACATGGAGGCAGCAATTGACGAGGAGGCGAATGTTGTCCCATCCCAAAATGTTAAAAAAATGTTTTGGCAAATCCTCAACAGCATCAGGACAGGCGCCAACATCTCCGGGGCGCTGACAACAGTCATAGACCAGATTGTCAGGGAGCAGCAGGTGGAAGTGCAGGAATACGGCAGGAAGCTTAATCCAATGGCGATGTTTTACATGATAGTTGCCGTAATCCTGCCCTCGCTTGGCATGACTATGTTCATGGTCCTGGCCACCTTTGTCGGATTAAAGCTGGACCTTGTCAGCCTGGCAACAGCCGCGTGCGTGCTCGGCTTTGTGCAGTTCCTTTTCCTGGCAACAATAAAATCCTCGAGGCCCGCAAGCGGGGAAGACTGAAAAATTCAATTTGCAGTTCATGAAATTAAAGCAAAACCCAGAGGCAACGCATGAATATCAAGGAAGGAATAATGGACATCATTGATGGCCTTAGGCACATCAGGCTGAATTTTGGCAGGGACAACCTTGACAAGCTGGGCAGGATGCTTTTGCCAAAAATCCTGGCGCGGAGGATGCATCCCTACATGCGCACTGCCGGCTTTGATGAGTTCCCTTATGGCTTCCTGGGGTTTGCATTTTACCTCGCATTCTTTGCAGGCTTGTTCATTTTCACCTGGCCGCCGCTGGGGACATATTACAACATAAGCGACTACGGCGGGAATTTTGCCATACCTCTCGCAATCTTCCTTTTTTTTGGGTTTGTATTTGCAGTAACCACAATTTTTGCAGGGCTGATGCGCGTTTATTTTGATTTTGTAATCTATAACAGGAAGAAGAATGTTGAGGAGTTCCTGCCAGACCTCCTGCAGCAGGCGTCAGCCAATATCCGCGCAGGCATGACAATTGACAAGGCGCTTTGGTTTGCAGTGAGGCCAAATTTTGGCATCCTTGCCCATGAAATTGAAATTGTCGCCAGGAAAACCTTGGGCGGCGTTGACTTTACGCAGGCGCTCGAGGAGTTTACTGAACGCTATGACTCATCCACCCTTAAGCGGTCAATAAGCCTATTGATTAACGGCCTGGAAGCAGGCGGTGAAACAGGGGAGCTGCTAAACAAGATCGCTGTAAATATTCAGGAGAATAAGATTATGCAGAAAGAGCTGGCAGCGAATCTTAAGACCTATGCCATATTCATCTCATTCGCATCCATTGTTGCCGCCCCTGTCCTTTTTGCGCTTTCATACCAGCTTTTGCAGGTCGTGCAGACAATTACCTCATCAATAACCCTGCCCAAAGGCCAGGGTGGGTTTGGCCTGATGCTTGACCTGTCCGGGCAGTCCATTAAGATAAGCGATTTCAGGTTTTTTGCCGTGCTGAGCATGATAATAACCTCATTTTTCTCCGCAGCAATTGTCGGCACAATCCAGAAGGGCAATATCAAGGACAGCATCAGGTACATCCCTATTTTCACAGCTGTTTCCATCATCCTATTTTACGTTGTGTCAATTGCCATGAGCAGCATGCTTGGGGATTTGTTCTAAGCCATTTTTGCAGGCCCAAATTATCAAGAAAATATACTATTTTTTTCATTTTTTAAGGTTCAACCATTGACTTGCCTCAACCACAAATTATTTATATAAGTTAGGGTAATTGTATATCAGTTGTGCATAATAGTTATTCAAATCGCTTAGAGGTGATAAGATGAGAGTCACAAGAAAAGGTCAGGCAGCTACTGAGTTTATCATGACCTACGGTTGGGCTATCCTGGTCGTGCTTGCTGCAATTGGCGCATTGGCATATTTTGGTGTTTTGAGCCCGGACAAATTCTTACCGGAAAGGTGCAATTTCCCAGCAGGAATTGACTGCATCGATAAGGCAGTAATCACAGCGGCTGATGGATCTATCCAGCTAGCTCTAAAAAACAATATTGGTTATAACATCAATATTACAGATGCGCCAACAGGTACTGATGACTGTTTAAATCCAACTATGCAAACAGTGAACGGTGCTGATGTTAACGCGACACTTGGACTGGCGGCAACAATTGAAAATAACGGTCAGGCCGCAATTGTTATAACATGCGGAACAAGTTTGCCAACAGGCAGGTTTAAATCAGATATCACTGTGACTTACTTGAACCTTGAGACTAGCCTTGAACACAGGGCAACAGGTAACATCAGGGGAAGGGCAACATAAGCTTTTCCTTTTGATTTTTTTATTTTGTTTTTCTTATTTCTTTCGCGAATATTATGGCTGCAATTTCAACTTATCTTGCCCAAGAATCTCCTGATTACCTCATTTATCTTGGCATCATTCAGAATAATGTAGTTCTTGCTTATGTTGAACCCTTCATAGCTTATCCTGTTCCTGTAATCCCTCATCTGCCGCAACAACAATCTTGTGGCCTCGCCAAGCTTTTCCCTTTTAGCCAAATGATCTATAAGCTCCTGATGGGCTCCTTCGCCCCTTGTCTTAACGCCATGCAGTAGCGCCACTGCTTCCATGAGCTTATGCAGCACATCATAATAGTCAGTAAGGGTATTTGCAGGATACCTTTCCGTGTCCGTCTCCTCCAGCCTTTCCAGGGTTATTTCAGCCATCTTTTTCAGGGCCAAGGCCTTCTGCCTGTCTGTCCTAACCTTGACTATCATTTGTACGCCTCCAAGAATCCGCTCAGCACAGTGCCATTTATTATATTGTTTTTAAGCTCCTTGGGGTATTTTGCGAAATCCCTGTTGAAATGAAGCTGAATCTTCCTCCCAATAACCCTCTCATATTTGTCAAGCCTTATTTTTTCCTGGCTGCATTCCAAAAACAGGTCTATGTCGCTTTCTTCAGTGTCCTCGCCACGCGAATAGCTTCCGAACAGGATTATGCTCTTCGGAGACAGCCTCTCTTCCAGGAAATCAACAAGGCCGCTCTCGATAATCTTTTGGAGGTTCCTTGCCTTTTTCCTTTCTATAAACTCCCTGCTGTTCATATTTGCCATATAGACTGGGAATTTTCGCTTGCCCTTTTTCTCAATTGCCTTGGTTATTAATCCTGCGCCCAGCAGCTTAAGCAAGTCTTTCTTTACAGAAGTGTGGGCCAGATTGATGCTTCTGCTTATGTCCAGCAGGTAATGCTTCTTTGCAGGCTCCCCAAAA
Source organism: Candidatus Woesearchaeota archaeon (assembly GCA_018303405.1). NCBI lineage: Archaea > Nanobdellati > Candidatus Woesearchaeota > Candidatus Woesearchaeota archaeon. The sequence goes on from JAGVYD010000013.1 coordinate 86,020, forward strand.
AATGGCTCCAAGGTTCTTGACATATTACTTTTTTGTAACATATATTACCATTTTGTAACACATCTTTATAAAGCTTTGCCTTTAATCGGCCTTGCCCGAAAACTCGCCTTCCGGCTCGGTTTGGGCATCTGCTCAGCCTGGCAGATTCTCGCGAATTGCATTTTTCTCCTCTGCAACCCCGAAAAATGCATAATCCCTCCGGGAATGGGCTTCGCAAAATTGATGCACAAACTCACTTTTCGGACAAGGCCCCTTTAATCAATCTGCTGATGGAAAAACCCACTGTGCTATCCCATTATTAGTTTACACATAAACCTCACTCGGTGATGTTTATGTACAAATTGACATTTGAAAAAAGAGTTTGGATAGTAAAGCAATGG